>OMID01000122.1 GCA_900299005.1 Oxalobacteraceae bacterium | reverse complement strand
TTTTTTTTCAAGCAGAAGACGGCATACGAGATAGCGTAGCGTCTCGTGGGCTCGGAGATGTGTATAAGAGACAGATCATGGCCTCGGTTTAGTATTTGTTTCCGCAGACTCTTTTTTTCTCCGAGCAGGAAATTACACCAATCCTCCATCATCACTCTGCGTTTTTCGAACAAATCACTTCGCCAGTACGAACCTTCAGTCGCGTTAGCCACAATGTGAGCCAGTGCCATTTCTGCCGCCTCCCTAGGGTGTAACGTCTCCTCACCCGCCCAGTCTCTGAAGCTTGACCGGAGCCCATGCGGAACACCAGTAACCTGCATACGTCGCATTACCACGTTTAGGGCCATATCTGAAAGCTGTGTGCCTGGCTTGCTTCCCGGGAAGACCAACCCGCCTTGCTTTCGGGTCGGCTGCACCATCAATAATTGAATAGCCGCTTTGGATAAAGGTACCCGGTGCTCTTTGCCACCCTTCATGCGAGCCGCGGGAACAGTCCATGTCTTCTTGGCGAGATCAATCTCCTCCCAGCGCATGCCTCTTAGCTCGCCGCTACGTGCGGCTGTCAGCGTCAAAAGCTCTAACGCCCGAGCAGCAGTCCCCTCGCGCTTCTGAAGCGCCTTGAAAAAGGTCGGAATCTCGCTCACTGGTATCGCTTTGTGGTGCTGAACTGGGCTGACTTTGCGCTTGGACGGAAGCGTCAGGGAGAGATGCCCTTTCCATCGTGCTGGGTTGGCTCCTTCCCGCAAACCCTTTGCTGCCGCGTAGTCAAGAACCGACTCGATCCTGCCTCGTAGGCGACTGGCGGTCTCAGCCTTCTCTTTCCAGATCGGCTCCAGTACCCTCAGGATTGTCGGTGTATCGATAACGCCCACCACCATGTTGCCGATCACAGGATACGCATAGGTCTCAAGCGTCGCTGTCCACTGCGCTGCGTGCTTCGCATTCTTCCAGCCCGCCTCATGCTGGGTAATGTATTGTTCTGCCAGTGCTTTGAAGGACACGGACTTTGCCTTTTGCGCCGCCAGCTTGGATTTGGCTTCTCTCTTTGCCACCGCAGGATCAGTACCAATAAAGATCTGATCCAGCAGCCCGCGTGCTCGATCACGCGCTGAAGCCAAGGTCACGGACGGATAGCCTCCCAGCCCATACTCGCGCCGCTTACCCGCCACCACCGTTCGCAAAACCCATGCTCTGGATCCACTCGGCATGACCTTTAGCCCCAAACCATTGACACCGCCAACAGCATGAAGCCCAGTTCGTCTGATCTTGGACACCGCAAGGGGAGTCAGTTCTTTGGCAATCTTTGGCATCTATCATCCAATCCACCAAAAAAGATGAGATTTGATGATATCAGATGGAACACGGTGACACTGTTTGAATGAACCCTACAGAGGAGAAAAGACGAAAAAAAAGCGCCCGTCATAGGCGCTGGTGGCGGAGAGAGGGGGATTCGAACCCCCGATAGGCTATGAACCTATACACGCTTTCCAGGCGTGCGACTTAAACCACTCATCCATCTCTCCGGGATTCGCTCTGGCGAGTTCGCAAGTCAGCGAAGCGCGCGATTATATCAAAACTTCCCTACCCTCAGGCCATCGCGCGCCAAAGATAAGCATAAGAAAAAAAGCCGCTTCGCCCGAAGGCGAAGCGGCAATACGGTGATAGGGCCATCGGAGTTAGCCCTACGACCTTCCCCCACAAACCGGTGCTGCCCTTCCACACAAATGGCCCACCGGGCCATCTAGGCTCAACTTGCGTGCTTCAGCTGTTCCAGAATGGCCGGGTTTTCCAAAGTTGATACGTCTTGGGTGATTTCCTCACCCTTGGCCAGTACGCGTAAAAGACGACGCATGATCTTGCCTGAACGCGTCTTGGGCAGGTTGTCGCCAAAACGAATTTCTTTGGGCTTGGCGATGGGACCGATCTCTTTGCCAACCCAGTCGCGCAAATCTTTTGCGATTGCCGATGCTTGATCTCCCGTGGGGCGAGCGCCTTTGAGCACGACGAAAGCACAGATGGATTCACCTGTCGTGGGGTCGGGCTTGCCGACCACGGCGGCTTCGGCCACCAGAGGATTTGCCACAAGCGCAGATTCGATCTCCATCGTGCCCATGCGATGCCCTGACACGTTTAGCACATCGTCGATGCGACCCGTGATGGTGAAGTTGGCGGTCTTCGCATGTCGGATAGCGCCATCACCGGCCAAATACAGCTTGCCGCCCAACTCGGCGGGGAAGTAGCTGGTCTTGAAGCGCTCGGGGTCATTCCAGATGGTGCGAATCATTGAGGGCCACGGACGTTTGACTACCAGGATCCCACCATGGCCATTGGGCATGTCATTGCCGGCCTCATCAACAATAGCGGCCATGATGCCCGGCAGTGGCAGTGTGCATGAACCCGGTACCATGGGCGTTGCTCCCGGTAGCGGCGAAATCATGTGGCCGCCAGTCTCGGTCTGCCAGAAAGTATCGACAATCGGGCAATGGCTGTTACCAACGTTCTGGTAGTACCACATCCAGGCCTCGGGATTGATTGGCTCGCCGACCGAACCGAGCAAGCGCAAGGACGTCAGATCAAAGCGCTGAGGATGCACCTTCGCGTCCGCATCCGAGGCCTTGATCAGCGAGCGGATTGCAGTGGGTGCGGTGTAGAAGATGGTCGCTTTGTGGCGCTGGATCATATCCCAGAAACGGCCAGCGTTGGGATAGGTCGGAACGCCCTCGAATACGATCTGCGTCGCACCGACAGAGAGCGGGCCGTAAGCGATGTAGCTGTGACCGGTTACCCACCCAATGTCTGCGGTACACCAGAAAATATCGCTGGGTTTGATGTCGAAAGTCCACTGCATGGTCAGCAGGGTCCACAGGAGATAACCGCCTGAGGAATGCTGCACGCCTTTGGGCTTGCCGGTGGAGCCCGAGGTGTACAAAATGAATAGCGGATGCTCGGCACCCACCCACTCTGGCTCGCACTGATCGGATTGTTTATCCATCAGCTCATGGAGCCACAGATCGCGGCCGGCCACCAGCTGCAGCTTGCTTTGGGTGCGCTGGTAAATGATGACGTGTTTAATCGCGTCACAGCCCCCCATGCCAAGCGCTTCATCGACGATGGATTTCAGTGGCAGCTGCTTGCCACCACGAACCTGCTCGTCTGCTGTAATCACCGCCACGGCGCCGGCATCAATGATGCGCTCCTGCAGAGACTTGGCAGAGAAACCGCCGAACACCACGGAATGCGTTGCACCGATGCGCGCGCAAGCCTGCATGGCTGCCACACCCTCGACGGACATGGGCATGTAAATGATGACGCGATCGCCTTTGGTAATGCCGATGGATTTCAGACCATTGGCAAACTTGCAGACTTTGGCGTGGAGTTCTTTGTAGGTATGCTTGCTGACGGCGCCATCATCGGCTTCGAAGATGATCGCGGTTTTATCGGCATGGCCGTTCTTGAGGTTGCGATCGAGGCAGTTGTACGAGACATTCAGCTCACCATCGCCAAACCACTGGTAGAACGGTGCGTTGGATTCATCCAGCACCTTGGTGAAAGGCTTGTGCCATTCAAGATGCTCGCGAGCGAGGCGACCCCAGAAACCTTCGTAGTCTTGGTCGGCCTCGGCGCAAAGCGCGTTGTACGCTTGCATACCGGAGACGGCGGCATTTTTTTCAAATTCGGCGGGGGGAGCAAACACCCTATCCTCATGCATCAGGGATTCAATTTCGGACATGATGTCTCCAGCATCGTCATGGTTTTCGGTGAAGATAAAACCGCTCGCTTACGAGGCGCTTACATAAAACCCTGTGTTTTTGTCAGCTTCACTACGGGCCGGTATCCAACTTCTCTTTTTTCTGACTCCGGAATGTCCGCGGTGCTGCAGGCGTGGCCTTGCCGACCTTGCTGCGGCACAGCGAAACTCCGGGTGTAAAATTCGGCTCTGCAGCGTTTTTGGCAGGCACCAGCAGCGTCTCTCCATGGCATGAGCCACCATCCTGAACTGACCCATCGCAGACGCCTTGCCAATTTCATATGCTGCTCCTTGCGCGCTTGCAGGCGGGCCGAGGCGGGGTGTGCTCGATTGGTGCAGCGCAAAGTAGGCTTTGCACGCTGCGTGCCTGGTCCACCAAGCCCTTTTCGGCGTTTGCAGACTCGTCACCACTTTCACTGACCCATCCTTGCACCATCATGACAATCATCAAGCAAGAAGACCTGATCGAATCCATCGCAGCGGCCCTGCAGTTCATTAGTTATTACCATCCGGTTGATTACATCCGCCATCTCGCGCGTGCCTATGAGCGCGAGCAAAGTCCGGCTGCCAAAGATGCCATCGCACAGATTCTGACCAATTCACGCATGTGCGCCGAGGGAAAGCGGCCCATTTGCCAAGACACGGGTATCGTGAACGTGTTCCTGAAAATCGGCATGGACGTTCGCTTCGAAGGTTTCAGCGGGTCGATAACGGAGGCTATCAATGAGGGTGTCAGGCGCGGCTACAACAATCCGGAGAATAAACTGCGTGCCTCAGTCGTCGGCGATCCTCAATTCGAGCGCAAGAACACGCGGGACAATACTCCCGCTGTCGTGCACATGGAACTGGTGCCGGGAAACACCATGGAGGTGCAGGTTGCGGCCAAAGGCGGCGGCTCGGAAAACAAAACCAAGTTCGTCATGCTGAATCCCTCCGATTCACTGGTCGATTGGGTACTCAAAACTGTTCCCACCATGGGCGCAGGCTGGTGCCCGCCCGGCATGCTGGGCATCGGTATCGGCGGTACCGCCGAGCACGCGATGCTGATGGCCAAGCAATCGCTGATGGACGATATTGACATGAGCGATCTGCTCGCACGCGGCCCGCAAAACAACACCGAAGCGCTGCGCATCGAGCTCTACGAAAAAGTGAATGCCCTAGGTATCGGCGCACAGGGCCTGGGCGGACTGACTACGGTGCTTGATGTAAAGATCCACATGCATCCGACGCACGCAGCATCCAAACCTGTGGCCATGATTCCCAACTGCGCCGCAACCCGCCATGCGCACTTTGTGCTCGATGGCTCCGGCCCGGCGTATATCGAGCCACCATCGCTGTCGGAATGGCCCGAGGTGCACTGGACGCCAGACACAGAAAAATCCAGACGCATTGATCTGAACACACTCACTGCCGCCGAAGTCGCTTCATGGAAGCCGGGGCAAACCCTGCTCTTGAACGGGAAGATGCTCACGGGCCGCGATGCCGCCCACAAACGCATTCAGGATATGCTGGCCAAGGGCGAGCCACTGCCAGTGGATTTCACGAACCGGGTGATCTACTACGTCGGCCCGGTTGATCCGGTTCGCGATGAAGTCGTTGGACCCGCTGGCCCCACCACGGCCACCCGCATGGACAAATTCACTGACATGATGCTCGAGAAAACCGGTCTGATCGCGATGGTTGGCAAGGCCGAGCGCGGCCCGGTGGCGATTGAATCGATCAAGCAACATCGGTCAGCCTACCTGATGGCAGTGGGGGGGGCAGCGTACCTGGTATCGAAAGCGATTAAGGGCGCAAAGGTGGTCGGCTTCGACGATCTGGGCATGGAGGCCATCTATGAATTCGACGTGGTGGATATGCCGGTCACCGTGGCGGTTGATTCGCAGGGTACCTCAGTGCACAACACCGGGCCGCAAGAATGGCAGGCAAGGATTGCCGCCACCATTGGCAAGATTCCGGTCACTCTTGGCTGAAAAATTTGGCTGACACAGCGCTTCTCTTGTCGGCCGATGCGCCGATCGGCATTTTTGATTCCGGCATCGGTGGTCTGTCCGTGCTGCGGCATGTGCGCGCCCTGCTCCCTTCAGAAGCATTGCTTTACTTCGCCGATTCGGGTTTTGCGCCTTATGGAGAAAAGCCTGAATCCGTCATTGTCGAGCGCGTGCTGGCTATTGCAGCCTTCCTCCTGCACTTCAAAGTCAAAGCGATCGTAGTCGCCTGCAACACAGCGACGGCAGCGGCTATTGCAGCGCTGCGTGCTGCGCATCCGGGACTACAGGTAGTCGGCGTCGAGCCCGGACTCAAGCCTGCCGCATCGCTCACAAAAACCGGTGTCATCGGCGTGCTGGCCACCAGCGGCACGCTCGCCAGCGACAAATTCCAGCACCTGCAACAGCAGGTGGCCGAATCCACCGGCATGCAATTTCTCTCTCAAGCCTGCAACGGCCTCGCAGACCAGATTGAAAAAGGCGAACTCAATTCGCGCGAAACAGCCAACTTGGTCGCACGCTATGTGGGACCGCTGGTTCGACAGCAAGCAGACACGCTGGTGCTGGGCTGCACCTACTACCCTTTTGTGCAAACACACATCGCAAGGGCGGCAGCCGATGCGGGACATCCCGTAACGCTGGTCGATACGGGCGAACCCGTTGCAAGACAGTTGCAGCGCCTGCTCTCCCAGCAAGGGTTGCTTTACTCCGGGACGGCACCGGGCCACTTGTCGGCCTACACCACGGGCAGCCACACCGCATTGTCTTCCGCTTTCCGGCGCTTGCTGGGTCTGGAGGTGAGCGCCGAGAAAGTGGCCTCCACACTGGATCAAGGCTAACCTGCCCGCGCGCCTTGAGCGAGGGGTGCCTTGGCAGAGGAAATTTTGTATAATGACGGGCTCGTTTCGGCGTTAATTGCCAACGTGCGTCTTTCAGTGGTGGCCGTAGCTCAGTTGGTAGAGTCCAGGATTGTGATTCCTGTCGTCGTGGGTTCGAGTCCCATCGGCCACCCCACCTCATTCCATGCCTTGAAGCCCCGCCCAGCACTGCTCCCGGTGTTTTGTGGTGCTTCTTTTAAAAAAACTCGTCCACGCTTGACGTGTTTGCACTCAAGGAAGTTTGGTAGAGTCTTGGCTTCTCTCAGGCAAGGACTTTCTTCATGCATCCTGCAAGCCAACCCGCGCGCCTCGGCATCATTGGCGGTAGCGGCATTTACGATATCGATGGGCTCGACAAGCCGGAATGGGTAAAAATCAGCTCTCCCTTCGGTGAGCCCTCTGACGCCATACTCACTGGCGTGTTGGGCGGGCAAGCCATGGCTTTCCTGCCCCGACACGGACGCGGACACAGGCTCTCGCCTACAGAGGTCAATTACCGAGCCAACATTGATGCAATGAAGCGTCTGGGCGTGACGGACATCCTTTCGCTGTCGGCAGTGGGTTCGTTAAGAGAAGATCTGGTGCCGGGTACTTTCGTGATCGTCGACCAGTTTATCGATCGCACCTTCGCTCGCGAAAAATCTTTTTTTGGCAATGGCCTGGTGGCTCATGTCTCCATGGCGCATCCCGTCTGCTCTCGCCTGGGGGATCATGTGCAACAGGCGGCCAACGAGGCTGGCGTGACGGCGGTTCGTGGTGGCACCTATCTGGCAATGGAAGGCCCCCAGTTTTCGAGCCAGGCGGAATCCCTGCTTTATCGGCAGTGGGGCTGCCATGTGATTGGGATGACCAATATGCCCGAAGCTAAGCTGGCACGCGAAGCAGAAATTTGCTACGCCACTGTGGCGATGGTGACGGATTTCGACTGCTGGCATCCAGACCATGACCATGTGAGCGTTGAACAAGTCATCCGCGTGTTGGTTGGCAATGCCAGCAAGGGCCGCGATCTGGTCCGGCACGTGGTGCCCCACGTGAAGCAGGATACCCATGCAGCGAGCTGCGCTTGCAAGCATGCTCTGGAACATGCGCTCATCACGGCGCCCGAGGCACGCACTCCGGCCATGATCGATAAACTTGCCGTCGTCGCCGGTAGAGTGCTCAAGCGATGAATACTGAGTCAATCGCACTGCGGCAACGTATTATCGATGCATGCCGCGAGATGGAGCGCTCCGGCCTCAACCGTGGCACCTCGGGCAACGTGAGCTGCCGAGACGGTGATTATTGCCTGATCACGCCCTCTGGCCTGCCAGTAGCGCAGATGCGTCCCGAGACAATTGTAGCGATGGATTTTTCAGGCACCGTGCGCGGCGGCGGCAAGCCCTCAAGCGAGTGGCATTTTCATCTTGACCTGCTAAAGCATCGACCGGAGCTCAATGCGATCGTTCACACGCACTCGCCCCATGCCACGGCCCTGGCTTGTCTGCGAGAAGACCTGCCCGCATTTCATTACATGATCGCGATCGCCGGCGGCGACTCGGTACGCTGCGCGCCGTATGCCTTGTTTGGCACGGAGGCGCTGTCTGCCAACGCCGTGACAGCCATGAAAGACCGCAAAGCCTGTTTGCTGGCGAACCATGGCCTGATCGCTGCCGGCCGTGATCTGGATGAAGCGATGGCGGTGGCCCTGGAAATTGAATCCCTGTGTCAGCAATATCTGCTCGCGCGCCAGACGGGGAAGCCGGCAATCCTCTCAGTCGCGCAGATGCAAGCCGTGATCGAGCGCTTCCGTAGTTATGGGCGGAATGCCAATGCGATACCCGCTGATCAGACACATCAATAATATGAATTCTGTTTGAACAGGAAACCTCATGATGGACTTTACTTCGCTCATCCGTACCATTCCTGATTATCCAAAACCAGGAATTCAATTTCGTGACATCACCACCCTGCTCAAGGATGGTCCGGGTTTTCACGCAGCGATTGATGCGCTTGTGCAGCGCTATCGTCAACAGACTATTTCGAAGATCGTCGGTATCGAATCGCGTGGCTTCATGTTCGCCGCGCCGCTGGCGTATGCGCTGAAGTTGGGCTTTGTGCCGATCCGCAAAAAAGGCAAACTGCCTGGTGACGCAATGGGTCACGATTACGAGCTTGAATACGGTACCGATCGCATCGAGATCCATCATGGGGCAATTGCCGCCGGTGAGCGTATCCTGATCGTCGATGATTTACTCGCCACAGGCGGCACGGCGCAAGCGGCCGCGACCCTGGTCAAGAAAATGGGCGGTCAAGTGGTTGAATGCGCTTTCCTGGTCGATCTGCCGGATATCGGGGGGCGCAAACGTCTGGAAAGTGCGGGCTTGCCCGTGCATGCATTGTGCGAGTTTGCGGGGGACTGACATGAGCGAACCCGTTCAGGCACTGCGCTGGCGCGATACGGCCCAAGGCGGCTACTTGCAAATGCTCGATCAGACTCGCCTGCCTGCCGTATTCCACTATAGAGATTATGATTCGGCCGCTGGTGTTGCCGAGGGCATTCGCAGCATGGTTGTGCGAGGGGCGCCGGCCATCGGTGTCGCTGCCGCTTATGGCGTGGCTCTCGAAGCCATGCGCTGGTGCCAAGTTGCGGCGGGTAGTGACGATTTCAATCACGCACTCGACCAGGGTTTCGCGACACTCGCTGCCAGCCGGCCGACCGCCGTTAATCTATTCTGGGCATTGGACCGCATGCGAGTCTGCTGGCAGAAGCACGCAACGCAGACCAAGGGCGAACTGGCCGCCACGCTGCTGAAAGAAGCCAAATTTATTCATGAAGACGATGTGCGCATCAACCGCGCCATCGGTGCGAATGGTGCCGCGCTGCTGCCCGATGGCGCGCGCGTTCTCACCCACTGCAATGCTGGCGCCTTGGCGACGGCGGGCCATGGCACGGCGCTCGGCGTGATCCGGTCAGCAGTCTCTGCGGGCAAACAAATTCGCGTGATCGCTGACGAAACTCGTCCTTTTTTGCAAGGCGCTCGTTTGACTGCCTGGGAGATGGTGCAGGAAAATATTCCCGTTACGCTCATTACCGACAACATGGCCGGTCATATGATGGCGCATGGCGAGATTGATGCCATCGTCGTGGGCACAGACCGTGTCGCGGCGAATGGCGATGTGGCCAACAAGATTGGCACCTACATGGTGGCGGTGCTGGCACAGCGGCATAAAATCCCGTTTTATGTGGCCTGTCCGCTGTCAACGATCGACATGACGCTGACCAGCGGGAGTCAAATTCCAATTGAGGAAAGAGCGCGCGAAGAAGTCACCGGCTACCGCGATTGTCAATGGGCTGCTGAAGGGGTGGACGTGCGTAATCCTTCGTTCGATGTCACCCCCGCCGAACTCGTCACCGCGATCATTACGGAAACAGCGGTGATTCACCACCCCGATCTGAAAAGCATGGCGAGTCTGTTCAGCCGCTAGGTAGTCTTGCGGTGGCTCAGAAGAATTTTTTGTCGATTAACTCGGGTATCTGATCCGCCGGCAGCGGGTGTGATATCAAATAGCCCTGAACCTCATCACACCCCATCTGCTGTAGTGCCTGCAGCTGCTCGTCGGTTTCCACGCCCTCGGCAACTACGTCAATGTCGAGGCTGCGCCCTATAGACACGACGGCCTCGCACAATGCGCGGCTCTGATAATCAGTCGCCAACTTGACCACAAAGGACTGATCGATCTTGATCACGTCAATGTCCAGGCTCTTGAGCTTCGATAGCGAAGAGTAACCGGTACCGAAATCATCGATCTGCAGATCCACGCCCATCTCGCGCAAACGCTTGAGTTCTTCGAACCCGTTGCCACTTTCATCCAGCATCCGGGTTTCGGTAAGCTCGATGGCGATTAATGAGGAGGGCAATGCGAACCGGCTCAGGTTAGTGGCCAGCGACAGTCTGAGGCCATCTCCGTGGAGCTGTAGTGCAGACACGTTTATCGACACCGGGCGAAGCGTCAGACCGGCATCACGCCAGAGCATCAATTGTTCGCAGACCTTGCGTATCACTAAATCACCCAGCGGAATGATCAGCCGGGATTGCTCTGCCACAGGAATAAACTCCATCGGCGCCACCAGCCCGCGCTGCGGGTGGCGCCAGCGGAGGAGTGCTTCCATGCTGGACAGCAGCCCCGTGCGCGCGTTAGCGCGTGGTTGATAGTAGATGGCGAATTCATCATGTGCGATTGCTAGCTCCAGTGCGCGTTCCGTAAGAATGCGCTCGCGGACCCGCTGCGCAAACGCTTCGGTGTAAAAACAAAATCTGGATTTACCTTCCGACTTGGCCTGGTACATTGCAATATCTGCTGATTGCAGCAAGCTGTCCTTGTCCTGGCCATGATCAGGAAACAGACTCACGCCTATCGAAGCCTTGGGAACAAAGCCGCGCCATGACATGACCGCCTCTTCCAGATTGACAGCATCATTGAGCTTGGCGGCAATCTGGTGAGCGTCATGCTCACTGGGGAGATCTTCTATCACGGCGAGAAACTCATCGCCACCAATCCGGGTCAGATGATCGCCGGCACGCAGCGCCGCGGCAAGACCTCTGGCAATCGCGCGAAGCACATCATCCCCACGCTTGTGGCCCAGAGAATCGTTGATGTCTTTGAAATTATCGATATCAATAGTAAACAGCGCTAGCTTACATCCACTGTTTTTAGCGCGAGCGATCGCGCCTGGAAGATAATCATTGAGCCAGTGCCGATTAGGCAGGCCGGTCAGCGCATCGGTGCGCGCCAGGGTTGCAAGTGCCTCGGCTTGCTGCTTTGCCTCGGAGACATCGCGAACAGTCATGGCGACACCCAGACCCGAGCGCACTGCACGACGCTGGAACCATCCGGGGGCGTGTCGCTTGCCGTGCGCCACCTGAAATTCATCCTCAACGAAGCCTTCCTTGATCACTTTCGCGAAGAAGTCACGGACGATTTGCAAGGCCTGGCCCTGATACAGCTCGGTGCAGCACTTGCCAATCAGCTTATTGCGCGGATAGCCGGATATTTCGGCTGCACGTTCATTGCAATCCTCGATCAGCAACTGATCGATCCGACCATCTGCATGATACGTCGGCCGTATCATCATGAAAGCCTCTCTAGCGCCATCAACCGCCAGCCGGAACGTTGCCTGAACCTCTGCATCATGCTGCTGCCGCGCGCTGGCTCTGGATTGAGCCCACGCACCGGCAGCACAGAATAATCCCAGTAACACACTGACTGCCACTGCAATGCCAGCGTAGATCGATTGCGTGGAGCGATACGCTGCCAGCGCATTGTCTTCCGTAATCGATGCCACGATCAGCAAAGGGTATGCATCCAGACGCTTCCAGCCCACTAGCCGGGCACGACCATCAGTAAATAACCCACCGTCTTGCGCAAGAGCACCATGTGACCCTGCCATCGAAGGGTCTTGACGATACAACGATGTCGTAGCGCCGCCGCCGGATTGACTGGTGAGCAGCGCACCATCATTGAGATACACCGACATGAAATCCCCAATGCCAAGACGGGAATCGTCCTGTGAAAAGGCTATGAAAGTCGGTTCGATCACGATCATCACGGCACCATCAAAATAGCCGTCAGGCCGAGCCAGGCGGCGAGAAAATCGGATGACCTGTTTATCTGCGAAACCACTGCGTCCCTGCTCTGGATGAGAGATCATCAAACGCGAAGTGGGGTCTTTTTGGTGACGAGCAAATAAGGCCAAGTCTCCCATGTAAGTACCTTTTGGCAAACGACGCGTCGAATACACGGCACGACCATCGGCACCGATGACTACAGGATACAAAGACGGCTGATAAACCCGCTGACGGTACTGCTCTTCCAGATCGACGCCACCATGGTGGTTCTCCCATTGGTATTTGATCGACATGGACAACTGATCGATCTGAGAGATCGTACGCATGACCTGCTCAGCGTATTGCCTCGCCCGTACGGCCACCTCGGATTTCGACTGATCCAGCAAATCCTCGCGGTCGGCATGAATCTTCATCAGCGCCATGCTCAGAACAAACGAGGATACGAGTACCCAAGCCAGACTCCATCCGAGGAGGATGCGCCGGTTCTTCAGCATCGTCTGGCGGTGGCTTTGTTGCAGTAGTGTCTGCATGCGAAAGGGCGGCGGATGCGGCTGTAAAGAAACTGTCTGAAGCAAAGGAGGGGAAAGGTCAATTGCCAATCGCTTGCCATTATGCAAGACCCCTATGGAATAGCCAAATTTCTTGACGGAAACAATTTCTTTGCCATGAACCCTTGCTGGCCATTTTTATCGCCATTACTTCACTCGTTTGAGTAATTTTTTCCATTGAGGTGCCAGGACATCCTCTGAACACTGACACCCTACCTGACCCATCATGCTGGCATGGCACTTGCGATGACAGCAGAACTGGCATTTGCGTGTGCAAATCGACGGGTACCGAGAAATCAGCCTAAGGCAATCTGTTCGTCGGCTGCGCATGCTTTCCATCATTCAGATCAGCGAGGAGCAGACCTTTATGGAAGCAGATATTTCTGTCAGCAGCAAGAGTGGCAGCGGTGGCCATCTCGGCGAACCCTCAGGTGGTCGTCGCGAGTTACGCTCTGGGACACCGAGCGGCAGTGGCAGTAGCAGTCGAAGTAGCAGTGGCATCCGATTACGTGAAGAGCTGACTCATCTCAAGAGTGATCTGGATGCGCTGTTGTCGCATGCCTCGACACTCACCGAGAACGAGTTACAAGAAGCACGCGACCGTCTGCTTGACCGCTTTTCGTCAATGCGACATGCAGCGCGCAGCATGGCAGCGCAAGCAGGCAAACAACTTTCGCATGGCAAAGATGTGACGGCAGATTATGTGCGCGATAAGCCCCTGCAGTCAGTGGCGATTGCAGCGGGTGCCGGTCTGCTATTGGGCATGTTAATGCGTCGCGACTGACGCCGGGAGATTCATGTGCTGGAAGCCCTGCAAAAATCCCGGCAGCTCTCGGTGATGGCACTGGACAGATTGACTGATTATCTCGGACTGCTGCATATCGAAATGAAGCTGCTTAGTCGAGAGCTTGGCGTGCAGTTGATCAGCTACCTTGCTGTCGCATTGTTCGTGCTGTTTGCGCTACTATTCATTGGCATTGCGCTTATCGTGAGCTTCTGGGATAGCGAGTATCGTGGCGTTGCCGCATGGGTGGTCGTTGCCTTGTATATGAGCTTGGCAGGAGGTGCGTTGGCAATCGCACGCCGGGCTGTCACGCGGACAGGAGTCCTTGCGACGCTGCGCGAAGAACTCAGACGCGACGCAGACCTGATCAGGGAGAGCCTGTGAAACCTACATTGGAAGCTCAACGTCAGGCGCTGCTTGCCCACATCGAGGCAAGCCGTGCGGTATATCGGCGCTTGCTGAGCGACGCATCACCCTCAACATCTAACAGCACGAGAGACCCTGCAAAGTCTGAAGCAATCGGACAAAAAAATATCGGTATCAAACGCAGAAGCATGCAATGGGCGATGGAACACCCACTGGCCGTGGCAGCGGGGATCACCTTGCTTGTCTGGGCTGCTCCCCGTTGTTGGGCATTGCGCCATCGTGGCAGAACCGGAGTGTCACATGCCAGCCGGACCGCGTCACCCTGGCCGCCTGGCCATGAACGCCAGCAGGCCTACCGGGATCTGCTGACAGAAGCGACAGGACGTGCGCTACTGTCAGCAGCGACTCTGCTGATGCGCAATCCTGCCACCCTGCGCACGCTTAGCCGAGGTGCGAGCGCCGTCAGGCAATGGATGCTGCAAGGTCGAACACCTCGATCTGACTCATCCGATGCTGCCTGATGCAGCGCGTGGGGGCAACTACAACACTGGCAACGGGGTAGCCCTCCCCACCCCCGTCAGTCAGCGCAGCGAGAGTGAATCAGATCATCAGACGCCCTGGGTTGGCATCGCAGGTAATGGCCGATGCTAAGCGAGCGATCTCGGTCTGACGAATAAATTTCTCGCAGCGAGGCATCTCATCGGCAGGAAACGCATAGATCGCCGACACTACATGATGAGCTAGCGACTCGGCGACGCCAGGTCGCCAGTGCGGCCATGACAAGCTTATTGGCAATGCCGCGAGCATCGCCAGGCTCACTCCCCGCAATAGGCTCGGCCGAATCCGAGAAATAGCAGTGTGGTGGTCGGTCAGCGGCGGAGCATGCTGTTTGTTCTGAGCCGTGTGCTCCCCATTGTTACCGGGATCTCCGTCGTGCGTGACGCTCTGAGCTAGGTCTTCAGTACATTGGCGGCTCATCAGACAGGGAATCCTCAGCTGTAGGTGTAATAGACGAGTCTCACTTGAGTCGGATCGAAATACAGCGCTTGCCATGGGATCACGATCGGCGCCTTGCCCTGATGGGGCGCCACGACCACATATTTCAGCTGACGGCTCCGTGCATCAACTAGCACGGAGCGCACGCGCCCAAGTGGGTGCCCCACTGCGGTCACCACTGGGCAAGAACGGAATAATTCCGTCGCCGAGGATTGACCGGCTACCATGCAGGCAAAACGCTTAGGACCGCATCGTCTACCGACAGAACTACCGTCATCAAAGCTGTTGAGCATGGTGCCGTTTGTCCTTTGCTTGCGCTTTACCCATTACGGTGATCAATGTGACCCTGACGGGTTTGACTGGTTCAGAACGCAGAGCGTATGCGTGAAGTGGATCAGGCAAATTTGGCGAAGACCTTTGTCCGGCACTACTCAACCGCGCCCAAGACCGGTTTGCGCGGTCGATCCTGTCGTCGCCTCGGGGTGTTCGTTCCAGGTCGCTCGTCGCGAACCCATCGCGCCCAGGGCGCCTCCGAGGAAAGACAAGGCCAGCGAGATCGCTACCGCACCGAAGATGGTCCAGGCAGCCGTGCTGGCCCCCTTCACCGCACGATCGGCCGCGGCCCGACCCTCAGGCGAAGCCTGTTCGGGGGCACCCGAGAGAACAAGCGCCTGATCGACGATGGTGGCTGCACGGTCGCGCTGCACGCCCTTGCTACTGCTCAGATAGTCGATCGCCTGGTCGCGCCGACCAGCGGCGATATACTCCTGCAGCACGCCTAGATCCTGTGGGCTCAGGTGCATGCCAAGCTGACGATTAAGCATCAGGGTCATGCCGCCGCTATGCTGCATTATCGTGCTCGTGCCCTGTCCCACGCCGGAAAATACGCCCGAGAGCAAGGAGCCACCGGCCGATGTTGCCAGCATCACGAACAGCAAGGTCGTAACGGCCCATGACACCACGCCATGCAGCATGCCATCCATCTTGCGCTTTAAGCCAGACATTCGGCCCGCAACATAAGCACCGGCCAGCGTTGAGATCAGCATCGACAGGCCTGCCCATACGAGCGCCGCAGTATCCGGAACCTCGCCAGCCGAAAGCCGCAAAAGTGACAGGCCACTGGCAATGCCCAATAGGGTCAGGACCAGCTGCGCAGAAATACCCACCGCCACACCGGCCAGCACGGCGCCCCAGCGTATGGCGGTCAGCAGCGAGCGCCGCGCGGTACTCTCGAGCGCATTGAGTGTGCTGCCCGGATAGCTCGCACCACTTTCAAGATGTAAGGTTGCCATCAATATCTCCTTGCTGGATGAAATCATGGAAAACAATAGGATTGAGATTGCACTACTCGGGGAAGTTGTCGCATCAGCCAAGAAGATTGCGGCAACTCACTGTTTGGATAACACGCCATTGGTGATGCTGACCCGATCACCCTGTTTGACGGTTGGCTCGGCGTCCTGCGCAAACGATTGGGTTGTGCCGTCGTCCATGCGTATCGTCACTTTGTAAATCTGATTATCAGTACGACGACGCTTTTCAATCTCGTGTCCGACATAAGCACCCCCGGCGGCGCCCGCCACCGTGGCTACGGTTTTGCCTGTGCCGCCACCGACCTGATAACCCAGCACGCCCCCGATGGCGGCGCCAGCCAGCGATCCCAGACCTAGTCCCTGAGATCGATGCACGATTTCAATGGCCTGTATCGTTCCCGTGCCATTCACATGACTTGCGATGGGCTGAGTCTGCGCCTCTGAACCACTGCGGCTGCCAAGATTGTCCAGACTCTCACAGCCAGCGCTGGCGAGTGCCAACGCGATCACGATCGCTGAAATCAAGTTGATCCACATACTTTTCTCCGGCAATTGAATTGAACTGACATGAAGCTTCATCCCTTCGTCAACAAAAGCACCTGCAGAGACACCATATGAACAGACAAGTAGAAGCAGCCAGCGTGCCCGCGATATTTTTGTATTACGTCAATCTCTGGTGGCAGATTGCTGAGTCAATCGGAGCGATGCAGTGAGTACGCAACTTGATACTCGAAACAAGACACGCTCAGTTAAACACACTGCTGTCGTGTCCCGGCATGCGCGGCGAGGCATTGGAGGTATTCACAGTCTTGCTGTGATCTGTCAGTGCACAGTGGTCGCCACGATGACCGTATTCCTCCAAACGGTTGTACAGGGTTTTGAGGCTGATCCCCAAAAGGTCGGCAGCACGCTTCTTTGCACCACCGCACAGTTCCAACGTGGCGACGATCAGCTTGCGGTCAACATCGGCAAGAGAGGAGCCGATCGGTATGGCGAGCGTGAACGATGTCGTGCCCTTGCTTGCCACGTTGGGCTCAGGTACAAGTACATCAATGGACTGATCAGCGAGTATGTAGGCTCGCTGAACGAAATTGCCCAGTTCGCGCACATTACCGGGCCAGTGGTAGTGCTTAAGGCTGGCTTGTGTCGCTGCTGACAGGAACTTGTGCGTGCCATGCAAGGAGTTCAATTCATCCAGCAAATGCTGGGCGATCAGTTCGATATCACTACCACGATCCCGGAGTGGGGGTATTTTTACAGGAAAGACATTCAGTCGATGATACAAATCCAGTCGCAAGCGTCCCTCGGCAATTGCCGACTCGGGGTCACGGTTGGTCGCAGCGATAATGCGCACGTTCGTCTTTAATTCTTGATGACTACCCAGACGCATGAAGGTACCGGTCTCAAGCACGCGCAGCAGTTTCACTTGCAGATCGACTGGCATCTCGATCACTTCATCCAGAAACAAGCTTCCTCCGCAAGCTCTTTCGAAATAACCTTTGTGCTGACGGTCAGCTCCTGTGAAGCTTCCCTTCTCATGACCGAATATTTCGCTCTCGATCAACTGCGGCGAAATCGCACCGCAATTCACAGGCAAAAAAGTCTCCCGACAACGATCGCTGTGGTCATGAATCCTGTGCGCGATCAGTTCCTTGCCAGTGCCGCTTTCTCCGAGCAGTAGCACGCTGGCGTCGGTCGGCGCGACACGACTAATCTGATGGCGCAAAGTATGCATGACAGATGACTCACCAATCAGCAGGGGTGAGGACCCTACTTTGCGTGTAACAGACCTGCAGCCAGACTGCCGGGGGGCTCTGCTCTGGCCCGATGCACCTCCCTCGGCCAGTCTGACGATGCACCGCCGCAGCAGGTATCTTGCTCGCGCCCTATCGATTGGCATGAGCAAAAAATCGGTAATGCCACGCCTGAAGATATCCACCATCTCGGCAGGCGAGCTGACCGTACCTATGACGATGACGTCACACGAGGTTGATTGAACAATGTCATCGAACCACTCCGCCATGCCTGCGGCAATCATTGCATGACTGATAAAGACAAGATCAGGGGCTCTTGTCTCCGATTGTCGTATTGCGCCAACTGCGCTGTCGACCACGGTCGCCTCATACGACTCGCACTGTGCCATCTTACTGAGCACACTGACCGTGGTGGCATCTTCGTGTGCGATCAGGGCCTGCGGCATTTTTTTTCTGAAAAGGAGCGAGAGCCCATCGTCGCGCTCTCCTTACCTTGAACCGCGATTACCTCCCTCTGTGGGACGCCCTCCTGACACGCCGCCCTCCGGTGCCACGCCCATGGCTGCCCCGGCAGAAGACTCACCCGCTGTCGCACCCGTATCAGAACTACCCGATGTACCCGAGGCACCGCCGGACGTGCCGCCGGAAGTACTACCCCCTGGCGTGCTGCCAGTCGTGCTCGGCGTTACCCCACTTGTGGCGCCGCTCGTCGCACCGCTGCTCGCACCTCCTGGCGCGGCTATTCCGCCTTCGTATGCCGCCGCCGGCTCAGCGGGCGACTGCTTGGTCGAAGCCGATGAGGAGCTTGCGCTACCCGAGGTACCGACACCGCTTTGCTCCGCACTGCCACCGCCTCCGCGGTTACACGCTGCCAGACTCAGCGTGAGCAGCCCCAGCATCACTAGCTTCTTGGATGTGACCGGTTTGACTCTCATTGCTATTCCTTTCAAAAACACTTGCATCGATCAGGGAGCTGCTGAACCGCTCCCGTTATAGGGCAAGCCCGCATCACTGGGCGACAGCTGGCAGTCTTGAGAACCTATCTCATTAGGGTGAGGGCGAGGCGACAATGCCACAGACAGTACCGACGTACGACAAGCTAGTGGTAACACCGCCAACGACCTCACGAGACAGGTGCTAAATCAATCGTTGGGTTCCTCATGGCTTGACTGGAGAAGGCTGTATAAGTTTCCCCTGATGTCGGGAAAGTATGCGCAGCGCCAAATGCCGCCCCATCTACTACCTCTGCCTGCGTGAGCGCCCGTGTCATGCGCCTGGAAAATAGCGGACCATGCATACGTGCAATACGGATACCGACCGGCGTCGCATCTTTGAGATCAGGCAGTATCTCGAGCCATGGATGAGCGACATTCTGTGTTGGTGATCTCGGCGACGATGAGATGTCGCCCAAAGCCCCATCACAATGCACTCAGATAGCCAACTCAGACACCAAGGAGCGCTGTATGGCAGCTCCGAAGCGATGGATCTGCTACAAGCCCAAATAAAACGCGTCACACGCACCGATGCCACGGTGCTGCTGGAAGGTGAAAGTGGCACGGGAAAAGAACTGATTGCCTCAGCGATTCATCAGGGTAGTACGCGAAGTGCTGCGAATTTTGTCGCAGTCAATTGTGGCGCTATCCCCAGCACATTGATCGAGGCATCCTTGTTCGGTCATGAAAAAGGTAGTTTCACGGGAGCGGCAAGACAGCATATCGGCTTCTTCGAGCATGCCTCAGGCGGTACTTTGTTCCTCGACGAGATCACCGAGATGCCCATCGAGATGCAGGTGAAACTTTTGCGTGTACTTGAATGCCGATGCTTTCACCGTGTCGGTGGTCAGCAGGATATTGCCGTTGATATTCGCTTGATCGCCGCTACCAACCGCTCGCTGCCTGAAGCGGTGCGCGAGGGACGCTTACGACAAGATCTGATGTATCGCCTAGCCGTATTTCCGATTCATGTGCCGCCCTTGCGGGAGCGAGACACAGATGCCGAACTGCTGGCACAGCATTTTCTTGATGCATTGAACCGGGAAGCAGGCACCAACAAGCAATTCACTCGTCGCTCTTTAGAACGAATACGCGCCTACCGCTGGCCCGGTAATGTGCGGGAGCTGAAAAACCTTGTTCACCGAGCCTACCTGCTCTCGGCTGATGCGGTGACTTTGGAAACACCTATCATGACCAGCAAAGGGAAAACTTCTTTCACCCATGGAGCGCTCAATTTCCCCGTGGGCATGGCACTGGCAGAGGCACAGCGCGAGATTATCCTGTACACGCTCAAATACTTCCGAGGCAATAAACGTCAGACAGCCGAGATATTGGGTATAAGTCTCAAGACACTCTACAACCGCTTGCGCGACTACTGACAAGAACGTGCTTGGTCAAGTTACGCTGCCAGTTGCCGTGACAGCGCTTTGCTCACAGACGCATAGCCATGCGATTGACTGTTACCGGTCGGCGAGTATCAGTCACACCGGAAGACCTCAGGCGGCAACGGGCAAGAGTCTCTGCGCGGCATGACGCAAGATGTCTGGGTCTGCACTGGCGAGCTGGGTTGCATCGGATAGTTGTCGCCTGAAGCCGCGTGCACCGGGTAAGCCGGCCATCAGCCCCAGCATATGCCGGGTAATGTTATGAAGACGAGGACCACCCGAGGCAAGCTGGTGGCGCACATAAGGCATCATGGCGTCGATAATCTCCGCGCGACTGCGGGGCGTCGCATCGTCACCGTAGTAGCGCGCATCAAACATCGCCATCAGATAGGGATTGTGATAAGCCTCGCGGCCGATCATCACGCCATCGACCCTCTGCAAGTGTTCATCAATCTCGGCCAGTGTCCTGATCCCACCATTGATAATGATCTCAAGGTGGGGAAAATCTTTTTTCAGCTGATACACCCGTTCATAGCGCAGGGGGGGGATCTCCCGATTTTCCTTGGGTGTCAGGCCTTTGAGGATGGCATTGCGTGCGTGAACAATGAACGTATGACAGCCAGCGTCTGCCACCGTGCCAACGAAGTCGCGCACGAAATCGTAGGAATCAATCTCATCGATGCCGATACGATGCTTGACCGTGACGTCAATACTGACCGCATCTCGCATGGCTTTGATCCCATGAGCCACTAATGCCGGCTCTGACATCAGACATGCTCCGAAAGCGCCGCGCTGCACCCGCTCGGACGGGCACCCACAGTTGAGATTAATCTCGTCATAGCCCCACTGCTCACCAAGGCGCGCGCTTGCTGCGAGCTCCTCGGGCTCACTGCCGCCCAGCTGCAGCGCCACCGGATGCTCTTCCTTACTGAAATCGAGATGCCGGGCCTTGTCACCGTGAATGATCGCCCCGGTAGTGACCATCTCGGTGTACAACCAGGTATGGCGAGTGATCTGCCGATGGAACATGCGGCAGTGACGATCGGTCCAGTCCATCATGGGAGCGACCGAGAGGCGGCGGGGCGACAGAGGGGCTTTCAATGTGATCAGCAGTTATCAGAACAGATGACGAGTGCGCATTTTACCGTCACCCGGAATAGCGATCGCAGATGCAGTAAAGTGCGGGTTATGAGCGGCCCACAGGAGGGTCGATCAGACAGGACAGAGAAAGACCCCCGGACTTCTCGGATTATTTTTTGCGCCCATGACAATCAATACCGCTCACTACTGGATGCCCTTTACCGCCAACCGGCAATTCAAGGCCCGACCCAGGATGATGAAGTCAGCGTCGGGCATGTACTACACCGCTGAGGATGGCCGTCAGATACTCGATGGCACAGCCGGACTGTGGTGTGTGAACGCCGGGCATGGTCATCCAAAGATCACCGACGCTGTGGTGCGTCAGGCGCAGACCATGGATTTTGCGCCCCCCTTCCAGATGGGACATGCGGGCGCATTCGATGCGGCGAGCCGTCTGGCCGCGACCAGCCCTGACGGATTGAACCGGGTATTTTTCTGCAACAGTGGTTCCGAGGCTGTCGATACCGCATTGAAGATGGCGCTGGCCTACCACCGGCTGCGTGGCGATACGCTCCGCACCCGGCTCATAGGGCGAGAGCGCGGTTACCATGGCGTGGGCTTTGGCGGTATCGCCGTGGGCGGTATTGCTGGCAACCGCAAGCATTTTGGGCCTTCGATGGCAGGCGTTGATCATTTGCGCCACCCACTAGATGTCACTCGCAACGCCCTCTCACGCGGCCTGCCCGAGCATGGCGCCGAGATCGCGGATGAATTCGAGCAGCGGCTGCTGGCGCTGCATGACCCCGCCACGGTCGCCGCGCTGATCATCGAACCGGTACAGGGCTCCACCGGCGTGATCATCCCTCCCAAAGGCTACCTGCAAAAGCTGCGTACCATCTGCGACAAGTACGGCATCCTGCTGATCTTTGATGAAGTCATTACAGGCTTTGGAAGGCTGGGCACCGCGTTCGCCGCAGATTATTTCGGCATCATCCCCGACATGATCTGCTGCGCCAAGGGACTGACAAATGCCATGGTGCCGATGGGTGCGGTGATTGCAAAACAATCGATCCATGAGACCTTCATGGATGCTGCCCCCGAGAATGCAATCGAGTTTTACCATGGTTATACCTACAGCGGGCATCCGCTGGCATGTGCCGCAGCGACCGCCGCTCTGGATGTGTATCACAGTGAAAACCTGTTCGCGCGCGCTGCATCCATGGCGCCCGCATTCGAAACAGCGGCACACTCGCTGCGCGGACTACCCTACGTAAAAGATATCCGCAATCTGGGACTGGTCTGCGGGATTGAACTGGAACCCATGCCGGGCAAGCCCGCTGCACGTGCGTATGACGTCTTTGAGCGCTGTTTCTGGGAAGAGCAGGTGCTGATTCGTACGACCGGAGACATCATTGCCTTGTCACCGCCATTGATTATCAATGAGGAGCAGATAGGTCAACTGTTCGATGCCGTAGGTCGTTGTCTGCGGACTATGACTACCTGATTTTCGATTGACACGCCGCTCCCCCAACAAAAAAGCGCCTTCGGGCGCTTTTTTGTTAAGTTGATCAGGTCACAGATCAGGCTGCTTCGCGTGATGCACGTTTGCGCTCATGCTCTTTTAGGAAACGCTTGCGAAGACGGATACTCTTGGGCGTAATCTCTACCAGTTCATCATCTTCAATGAACTCGACCGCATATTCGAGTGTCAGTGCAATGGGTGGAATGAGTCGCACTGCCTCATCCGTGCCCGATGCACGCACGTTGGTGAGCTGCTTGCCCTTGATCGGGTTAACGACCAGATCATTGTCTCGCGAGTGTATGCCAATGATCATGCCCTCGTAGACTGGATCATTATGAACAACAAACATGCGGCCACGCTCTTGCAGCTTCCAAAGCGCATAGGCCACGGCCGCGCCATCCTCCTGCGAGATCAGTACGCCATTGCGACGGCCGGCAAGTTCTCCTTTGCTAGCATCCACCGGACCGTAGGAGTCGAACACATGGCTCATCAGCCCTGTGCCGCGAGTGAGTGTCATGAACTCACCCTGAAAGCCGATCAGGCCGCGCGCGGGAATACGATATTCGAGACGCACACGACCTTTGCCATCGGGCTGCATATCCTGTAGTTCACCGCGCCGACGACCCAACTCTTCCATCACACCGCCCTGGTGCACCTCCTCGACATCCACGGTCAGATTCTCGAAAGGCTCATGACGCAAGTCGTCGATCATTTTGAATACCACTCGCGGACGTGAGACCGCCAGTTCGTAACCTTCGCGGCGCATGTTCTCCAGCAGGATGGTCAGGTGCAGTTCGCCACGGCCCGACACCTCGAATACGGTATCGTCGTCAGTTGGCGCAACGCGCAGCGCGACATTGGATTTCAACTCGCGCTCGAGCCGCTCACGTAATTGACGGCTGGTGACAAACTTGCCTTCACGGCCGGCCAAAGGAGAAGTATTAACCATGAAATTCATGGTCAGTGTGGGCTCATCGACGGTGAGCATGGGCAGCGCATCAGGCGCATCAACAGCGCAGAGCGTTGAACCAATGCTGATGTCTTCAATACCATTGATGAGCACGATATCGCCCGCCATCGCCTCGGGTACCACCTCGCGCTCCAGGCCACGGAATTTCAGGACCTGATTGATGCGTCCCTTGATGGGCGTGGAGTCGGGGCCATTCAGAAGGATGACCTCCTGGAGCGGCTTTGCGCGTCCACGTTTGATGCGGCCGATTCCAATCTTCCCAACGTAGGACGAATAGTCAAGGGAAGAGATTTGCAGCTGCAAAGGACCATCGGCATCATCATCGCGTACGGGCACATGCTTGAGCACGGCATCGAACAGTGGCTTCATATCGCCTTCGCGCACTTCGGGATCAAGACTGGCGTAGCCATTCAATGCAGAGGCATAGACGACCGGAAAATCAAGCTGCTCTTCGGTGGCGCCGAGTTTGTCGAACAACTCGAAGGTAGCATTGATGACCCAGTCGGGGCGGGCTCCGGGACGGTCAATCTTGTTGACCACGACGATGGGCTTTAGGCCAAGCGCAAGCGCCTTGCGCGTCACGAATCGGGTTTGCGGCATCGGGCCCTCGACCGCATCCACCAGCAGCAGTACGGAATCCACCATCGACAATACGCGCTCCACCTCGCCACCGAAATCAGCATGGCCGGGGGTGTCGACAATGTTGATGTGGGTACCTTCATATTCCACGGCGCAGTTTTTCGCGAGGATGGTGATTCCGCGTTCTTTCTCAAGATCGTTGGAATCCATCACGCGGGTATCCACTTGCTGGTTTTCTCGGAAAGTGCCGGACTGCTTCAGCAGCTGATCGACCAGCGTCGTCTTGCCGTGGTCAACGTGGGCAATGATGGCGATGTTGCGCAAAGCGCGATCGGTGTGTGACATAGGGAGACTAGCCAGATGAGGTAAACCTGAAATTTTACCACTTTTTCGCTCGCGGCCGAGTAATTTCCTAGGATTTTCAAAGGGTTGCGAAACTCCGGCGGCGACCCCCGATAACATTTCTGGCGCAACCTGGCCCAACAAATAATTAGCAAAGCTTTATCTTTTGTTGGAATAACGCTCTCCGCCTGCGTCACCGGGTAAACCAGGGTAGAGACAACAAAGAACCTCGGGAGACGCCAAAAAACCCCGTTTTATGGCGAGCCAGCATCGCTGTGCGACGCGGGAGCCTGCCAAATCACAGGCTTGCAGCGATTTACCAAAGGAGAAAGCTTGCGGTGTTTGATGCGTCGGCGCTGACCCCGCTTGGTGGGTCACTCCCGGCATTGCCAACACCTTGCCGTCTGTCTCTACTGCCTGCAGGTTTGTCGCCTTGCCATCAACCTAACGAGATAGGTGACTAGCCTTGATACCACCCAAGCTAGCAGGCCGTTATTGAAATTACACGCTCTGGAATCAGGACATCATGCTCGTTGATCACGGCAGTGCCTGCAAAAGCCCCCGGGTGGGAAAGCACCCGGACCCGCCCCTTGGGAAAACCATCGGCGAGGTTTTCATCGCGGACTTCTTTGCCCAAAGCCAAACGCTGCCCGTGCATGAAACGACGAATCAGTACATCATCAAGTTGCACCGCCGGCAGCCTGGAAGTCAGCGTATCGACAGGCAGCAGCAAAGATGACCGAGCCTCAGCTTGCTCATCCAGCACGGACAATGTCACAGCGTCTGCAACAGCGAGGTGAGCAATAGCGGTACGCCGCAATTGGGTCAAGTGCGCGCCGCAACCCAGTGCTTTGCCAATATCCTCCCCAAGAACTCGCACATAAGTACCCTTGCTGCAGCGTACGCGTATCTTGAGCTCAGACGCGTTGAATGCCACAAGCTCAAGTTCATGAATAATGATGTTCCGTGCTTCACGTTCGAGGGTAACACCGTCACGCGCATACGCATACAAAGGCTTGCCATCGCGCTTGAGCGCAGAATACATGGGAGGAATCTGGCTGATGCATCCCTTGAACGGTATCAGCGCCTGCTCGATCTGCGCTTGCGTGACCTTGACTTCTCTGGTGTCCAGGACATGACCTTCGGTATCTCCGGTCGATGTCGTGACACCGAGCCGCACCGTTGCCTCATAGGTCTTATCGGCATCCAATAAGTCGCTGGCAAACTTGGTCGCTTCACCAAAACACAGCGGCAACAATCCCGTGGCAAAGGGATCGAGCGTCCCGGTATGCCCTGCTTTCTTGGCATTCAAGCTGCGCTTGGCTTTGGCCAGCGCCTGAGTGCTGGAAATGCCTGCGGCCTTATCGAGCAAGAGTACGCCGTGAACAGGGACGCGCTTATACCTGGCTTGTGCAGTCATCGAGGAAATCTGTCGGGGGCGATTACTGCTCGTCGGCGTCTTTCGCGCGACTGGCGTTGGCTTGATCAATCAGTTTGGACAGCGCGGCACCGCGCGTCGTGGAGATATCGTGAACGAAATGCAGCTCGGGCAATGTGTGGATGTGAAGTCGCTTGCCTAACTGATTGCGCAGAAAGCCCGAGGCCTTCTGCAGGCCGTGCAAGGTGGTATCGATTGATGCGGGATCATCGACCAGCGTCGTAAAAAAGACTTTGGCGTGCGCATAGTCGGGCGTGAGTTGCACTTCGGTCAGCGTCACCATGCCAACACGGGGGTCTTTGACCTCCATCGAAATCAGCTCTGCCAGGTCTTTCTGGATCTGATCCGCGACGCGCTGGCTGCGGCCGGGGATGGATTTGCTGTGCTTGGCCATGGTCAGGTGATATTCGACAGCGCTGGCGCCCGGCTCGCACCGGGATCCAGTGACTGCGGTTTAACGCTTAGAGTGTACGCGCGACTTCCTGTACCTCGAAAACTTCGAGTTGATCGCCTTCCTTGATGTCATTGTAGTTCTTCAGCGAGAGGCCACACTCGAAACCGGACTTCACTTCTTTTACATCATCCTTGAAGCGTTTGAGCGAATCGAGTTCACCGGTCCAGAGTACAACGTTGTCACGCAGCAGACGGACATGCGCGCCACGCTTGACCATGCCTTCGAGCACGTAACATCCGGCAATCGCGCCCACCTTGCTGACCATGAAGACCTGACGAATTTCAACCAGGCCAAGCGCATGCTCGCGCTTTTCGGGTGCCAGCATGCCACCCATGGCCGCCTTGATCTCGTCAATCGCATCGTAAATGATGTTGTAGTAGCGAATATCGATGCCGCTGGATTCAGCCAGTTTACGGGCAGAAGCATCCGCACGTACGTTAAAGCCGATGATCACCGCCTTGGAGGCAAGCGCAAGGTTGACGTCGGATTCGCTAATGCCACCCACGGCAGCATGGACAACCTGAACGCGCACTTCAGAGGTGGAGAGCTTCTGCATCGAGCCGACCAGCGCCTCCTGCGAACCCTGCACGTCGGCCTTGATGATGAGTGCCAGGTGCTTGACTTCGCCCTCGCTCATTTGCTCGAACATGTTCTCCAGCTTTGCTGCCTGCTGCTTGGCCAGTTTGACATCACGGTACTTGCCTTGTCTGAACAGCGCGATCTCCCGCGCTTTGCGCTCGTCCGCAAGCACCATGGCTTCCTCGCCGGCAGCGGGCACTTCGGTCAATCCCTGGATCTCCACGGGTATTGAAGGACCCGCTTCGGCAATGGGTTTGCCGTTTTCATCGAGCATCGCGCGAACACGACCATAGGATGACCCTGCGAGCACGATATCGCCACGCTTGAGCGTGCCGGACTGCACCATGATGGTCGCCACAGGACCGCGCCCTTTGTCGAGTTTGGCTTCGATGACCAGACCTTTGGCGGGTGTCTCGACCGGGGCCTTGAGCTCAAGCACCTCAGCCTGCAGCAAGACGTTCTCGAGGAGCGTGTCGATGCCCTCGCCAGTTTTTGCAGAAACCGCAATGAATGGCGAGTCGCCGCCGTATTCCTCAGGAACGACCTGTTCGGCAACGAGCTCGGTCTTCACACGATCGGGATTCGCGCCGGGCTTGTCGATCTTGTTGATAGCAACGACCAATGGAACGCCGGCAGCTTTCGCATGCGCGATGGCCTCCTTGGTCTGGGGCATTACGCCGTCATCGGCAGCGACAACCAGAATAACGATGTCGGTTGCTTTCGCACCACGTGCGCGCATCGCCGTAAACGCCTCGTGACCTGGCGTATCAAGGAAGGTGATCATGCCTCTGGGTGTCTCGACATGATAGGCACCAATGTGCTGCGTGATGCCCCCGGCTTCGCCAGACGCCACTTTCGCGCGGCGGATGTAATCAAGTAGCGAGGTCTTGCCATGATCAACGTGGCCCATCACGGTCACGACGGGCGCACGCGAGAGCATTTCGGCATCGGCATGCTGATCGCCCTCTTCGAGCAAGGCTTCTGGATCGTCGAGCTTGGCTGCGTGCGCAATGTGGCCCATTTCTTCGACGACGATCATGGCGGTTTCCTGATCAAGCACCTGATTGATGGTGACCATCTGACCGAGTTTCATCAATTGCTTGATAACTTCAGACGCCTTGACTGCCATTTTATGCGCCAGCTCGGCGACAGTGATGGTCTCGGGTACATGCACTTCGCGCACCACAGCCTCGGTCGGCTGCTGGAAATTGGACTCTCGCTCCTCAGCCTGATTGTTGCGACGACCCCGTGGACCAGCGCGCCAGCCATCGCGACCACTGGTCGGTGCGCCACGTGTCTTGAGACCACCAGGACTGCGCTTTTTCTCGTCCTGCCAGGTCGATGACACATTCGCTGACTTGATCGATTTCTTTCGCCGGGCTTCTTCTCATCTTTCTTTTCGCCGGCTTTTTTCTCGGCAGGACGATGCAGCGTGCCCTCGGCACGCGCAGCCGGCGCCTCAGGCGCCTTAAGCACCTTGCGCGGCGTATTCATCATCGCCTTGATCTGTGCGACTTCATCGGCGACTGCCTTGCGTGCTTGCTCAGCCGCCGCCGCACGCACAGATTCCGCTGCGACCCGCGCGGCTTCTTTGGCGGCGCGTTCAGCAGACACCACACCCGACTGGAGCTCGGTGTCTGCTTCGGCCGCACGGACACGCTCGGCCTCAGCCTGTTCGGCGGCAATCCTCTCGGCTTCGAGTTTTGCGAGTCGTTCCTGCTTCTCGCGAAGGTCGGCCTCTTGCCGGGAGATGAGTTCGGATTGGCGGCGCGCTTCTTCTGCACGACGCGCCTGCTCCGCCTCGTCGATCACCGGAGTTTTCGCACTTGCCTCTACCTCTTGGGCAGCGGGTGCATCGTCACGCTTGACGAAGGTACGCTTCTTTCTGACCTCGACCTGAATAGTGCGTGATTTGCCGCTGGCGTCGGCTTGCTTGATTTCCGTCGTTTCTTTGCGGGTGAGGGTGATTTTTTTCTTTTCACCGTCCGTTGCCGAGCCATGGACCTTGCGCAAATGCCCGAGCAGCTTGTCCTTGTCTTCCTTGGACAGCTGATCCTCGGCCGAGCTCTTGTCAACGCCCGCTGCCTTGAGCTGCTTGAGCAGCAGATCGGCCGGCATTTTCAGCTCGGAGGCAAATTGGGCTACGTTGTTGCTTGCCATTCAGTCCTCTTTTCTAGTCGCGCTATCGATGATGTCGGTAATCAGGATCACTTGCTCTCGGCAAGGCTCCAGACGCGAGCCTGCAGTTCTTTTGCTTGCTCGTCATATTTGGCATCGATCAGCCGCATTTCGTCATCTGTGGCGTCCTTGAACTCTTCGTCGATCAGCTGGCGTGCGCGCTCGGTCGGCAGAGCAAGAATCGCCCCAAACTCATCGTAGGCAAGATTGCCAAAAGCTTCCAGTGTCTTGATGCCCGCAAGGCCGAGCTTGCCGGCAATGGCGCGATCCATGCCCTCGAGATTGATGAGCCCATCTTCCATTCCTTCGAGACCCTCTTCCGAGGCGATCGCCTCAGTGACGAGCGCGTCGCGCGCGCGGTTGCGCAGCTCATTGACGGTCTCTTCGTCAAAAGCCTCGATGTCAAGCATTTCAGCGATTGGCACGTACGCGATCTCTTCCAGGGTGGAGAAGCCTTCTTGCGCAAGGATGTCGGCGACCTCCTCATCCACATCGAGTTTTTCCATAAAGAGCTGACGAATAACCGCGCGCTCGGATGCTGCCTTGTCTGCGGATTCTTCGGCCGTCATGATGTTGATCTGCCAGTCGGTCAGCTCGGAGGCAAGACGCACATTTTGTCCTCCGCGTCCGATTGCAATGGCAAGGTTCTCTTCGTCGACCACGACGTCCATGGCGTGTTTGTCCTCGTCAACCACGATGGAAGAAACATTCGCGGGCGCCAGTGCACCGATCACGAACTGTGCAGGATCATCCGACCAGAGCACGATGTCGACGCGCTCGCCACCGAGTTCACCAGTGACGCTTTGTACGCGTGAGCCGCGCATGCCCACGCAAGTGCCGATGGGGTCGATGCGCTTGTCGCTGGTGTACACAGCGATCTTCGCGCGAACGCCCGGATCGCGAGCCGCTGATTTGATCTGCAGCAGGCCCTGCTCGATCTCGGGAACCTCGAGCTCGAAGAGTTTCATGATGAATTCAGGTGCCGTACGAGACAAGATTACCTGAGGGCCTCGGGCATTGCGGTCAATCCGCAGGATGTAGGCGCGCACCCGATCGCCAATACGCAGATTTTCTTTGGGGATCATCTGGTCACGAGGCAGACGCGCCTCGATCTTGCCGGACTCGACAATCGCGTCACCCCGCTCCATGCGCTTGACGGTACCCGTCACTAGCGCATCGCCACGCTCGAGGAAATCCGACAGGATTTGCTCGCGCTCGGCATCGCGGATTCGCTGCAGCACAACCTGTTTGGTGTCCTGGGCAAATCGGCGGCCAAATTCCACGGAATCGATCAGCTCTTCAATGTAGTCGTCCACTTCGATATCGTCGATTTGCTCTTTGGCTTCGAACAGCAATATTTCTTGATCAGGCAACTGCAACCCAGCCTCGTCAGGCACGACATGCCAGCGACGGAAGGTCTCGAACTCTCCGGTGTCACGGTCGATTGACACGCGAATATCCACCTCGCCTTCGTAGCGCTTTTTAGTGGCCTGAGCCAGCGCATGCTCCAGTGCGCCGAACACGACCTCTTTGTCGACGTTCTTCTCACGCGCCAGCACATCGACCAGCATCAAAATTTCGCGACTCATTTGCGGCTCCTGAAATCCACTTGCGGCACCAAACGTGCCTTGTCCACTTCCGCCAGCGAGAACTCGAGCATCGCCGGCCCTTCGTTTCCTTCGAATTCAAGTCTGAGCGTCTCGCCCTCGGGCGCCAGAAGCACGCCCCGAAAGGACTTTCGGTTGGCAGCGCCCGGCATGGCCATGCGCAGCTTGATAGTGGCTTCATGCCCGGCGAAGCGCTCGTAATCGGCTAGTTTTTTAAGCGGCCTGTCGAGACCCGGCGATGACACCTCGAGCCGTTCGTAGTCGGCATCTTCGACCGTCAGCACGTGCAGCAGCTGATGCGTGACTTTCTCGCAATCCTCGACCGTGACCGCGCGACCCTCCCGCTCCGGCACGTCAATGTAGACAGTGAGATGTCCGTGCCCGCGCCGCTCGAAGTCGACCAGCTCGTACCCCATGCCGGTGACTGTCTTTTCAATTAGCGCCAATAAAACCAAACCGCACTCCCATCCGGCCGCGTTGTCAGCGACCGGATGCAAACTTTTCAGGAAAAAAAAAATGGGCAAGTGCCCATCTTTTTTTGCTACACGCCCCGGGTGCCGAAGTGCTGCGACCCAACGGCCTCTCGCCACTGAGCAGCACATGCGCACCGCACGAGGCGACGCTTTGTTAAGTATCTGATTATAAGCGATAAGCCCGAGCGCCGCAACGGATCGTCAGCGTCCGGCCAAGTTATCAAAACAAAAATTTTGAACGCTGCTACTCACCCGCGCGAGCGTCGCCGCTGCTGCCCGCCCGTCATGCCGAAGCGATCGTTGGTCCACAGCCCACTGCCCTGCCCATGCCGTGCCTGGTTGTTGCGACGCTGACCATCACCACGCTGTGGTCGCGCGCCATTGACCACCATGGGCAGACCGATCGCTGTCTGCAAAGGATCTGGCTGTCGCGGCTTACCGGGGCGCTTGCCGTTCTGCTGCCCATTGTGCGGTCCATTGTGGAGCCCATTCGGCTGAGAGTGATGCTGCCCATTGCGATGCCCGTGCCCTTGCTTGCCTCGCGCGTGCGGCCCTTGTTGAGACTTTTGCTGCTTGCTGTTTTTCTGGAGGCCACTGGCTGCCATCAGGCTTCTGACCGCGTGTTCGTCGAGTTCTTCCCAGCGTCCGCGTTTAAGACTGGCGGGCAAGGTCATCGCGCCGTATCGGGTGCGGATCAGCCGTGACACGGTCAGCCCCACCGCCTCGAACATGCGACGAACCTCACGATTACGTCCTTCGGCAATGATGACGCGATACCAGCGGTTCGCACCCTCGCCACCACCATTGCTGATCTTGTTGAAATTGGCCAGACCATCCTCCAGCTCCACGCCGGCAAGCAACTTCTGACGCATGCCTTCTTCAAGCTCCCCCAACGTGCGAACGGCGTACTCGCGCTCGATGCCGTAACGAGGATGCATCAACCGGTTGGCGAGATCACCGGACGTCGTGAACAACAGCAGTCCCTCGGTGTTGAAATCCAGCCGCCCGACAGCGAGCCACTTGCCGGTTTTCATGGGAGGCAGCCGATCGAAGACGGTCGCACGGCCTTCAGGGTCGTTGGTGCTGACGATCTCGCCAGCGGGCTTGTGATAGACGAGAACCCTTGGCGGACGCGTACTCACCTTGCGCTGCACGAGCTTGCCATTGATGCGAACCTGGTCAGCGGGCAGGATGCGTTGTCCGATATGTGCCGGCTCACCGTTGACGGACACGCGACCGGCAATGATCAGCTCTTCCATGTCGCGACGCGATCCCATGCCAGCCTCAGCCAACACTTTATGCAGTTTGGGAGCGTCGTCGTCGGCTGTCAGGTCGCGTCGAACAGGTTTGTGCTGGCGCTGCGGGCGGGCCGAATGATCGGCAGTCTCGGCGAGCTGATCGTAAGCATCTGACGTTACGAAATTAAAGACCGCATCGGGATCGCCGGTGCCGCGGGCAGCGCCGCGAGGATTCTGCTGGTGCCTGCGCTCCTGTGCGCCTGAGTGAGTACCTGACCCCTGGTGCGCCTGCTGTCCGCGCCCATTCGGCTTTGGTGTCGGTTTGCGCTTCTGATGAGGACGCGGGCCCTGCGAGGGGCTATCTTGTTGAGCGCCTTCGAGAGCGGTGGTCGGCTCGCCAGGCGTTGCATCAGCGTTCCTGTCGGCGCGTGCGCGACGCAAAGAGCGTGGTCCTCGAACGCCTCGTCGGGCCGGCTTCTGATCCGGGTCTCTGGGCTTGTCAGCGCCCTCCTGATCAGACTGGGGGGTTTCGCGGTCGAGGTCGTGGAGACCCGACGCGGCCTGGGTGTCAGTGGGATTGTTGACTGTCATTGTCTGATTGGGGGTGAGATTGATTGGCAGCGTCGCGATCGGTGTGCTTGGCTTCCCGGGTTTGGCTGGTGATTTCTGTGTGCGATGCGTCTTGGGTCACTGATTCGTCAGCGATGGCGGTCTCTGTGACCGAGTCAGGCAACACGTCGCCGCGCGCCACACTCACGGCGTGCGCCTCTGTTTTTGCTGAGCCATCTGCGGGCACGCCATCATGATCGGCGTCTGCAAAATCGATCGCTGCCTGTTTTAGGGTTGATTCGAGATGCTGCTCCATGGCCTGCATCGCCTCGGAATTCTCCGCAGCAGCACCTCCGACCGGCTGCAAGGGTGGCAATTCCTCCAGCGAGGACAGCCCCAGATCATCCAGGAATTGTTTTGTCGTTGCGAATAGCGCAGGCCGTCCGGGCACATCGCGATGACCAATCACGTCAATCCAGCCCCGGTCTTCCAACATCTTGATGGTCTGTGAATTCACGGCCACGCCCCTGATGTCCTCGATGTCACCCCGAGTGACCGGCTGACGATACGCAATGATGGCAAGTGTCTCCAGCGTTGCACGCGTGTATTTCGGTGGCTTTTCCGGATTGAGCCTGTCCAGAAAGAGTTTCATCTCGGGACGGCTCTGGAAACGCCAGCCCGTCGATAACCTTACCAGTTCGATTCCACGCCCGGACCAATCTCCGGTGAGTTCATCGAGCAGCGAGTTGATCGCCTCGGCATCCAGCGGAGGCTCCTCTCCTTCGGCTGGCCCGGCGAACAGCTTTTTCATATCGTTGATCGTGAGTGCTTCGTGCGTGCACAGCAACACAGTCTCAAGGACCTTCTTCGCCTCTACGGTATTCATCTGTGATTCTAGAAATACAGGTTGGTTGCAATGAACAGCGAACTAAACGGCCTGCGTCAACTAAGCCAAGGCAGGCGCTGTATAGCGGGTGCTTGCCGCCAGAGCCCGATGTGGTGGGCTTTTTAGTGGGCTACTGGCGCTTCAGGGCCGGTCTCATGAAGACTCGGCGGGGACGGCGGGCGATTCATTCCAGGGACGGAAGGCGGACCGCGTCAAACCCAAACTGGCGCGGATTATAGGCCACTTCCACGAAATTGTCATTGCCTCGGAGCGCATGGCCACCCCTCTTGGCCACGCTCATGACCGCGCACACGCCCTGGCGGACGGGTTTCTCGATAACGCTGCCCGACCCCCAAAAAACAAAAACCCGGTCGCGTGGACCGGGCCGGGTATCTTGGTTGCGGGGACAGGATTTGAACCTGTGACCTTCGGGTTATGAGCCCGACGAGCTGCCAGACTGCTCCACCCCGCGTCTGAGGGATCGAACTATACAGCGTCCCGACTCGTTTTGCAAATTCTGTTCGTCAAACTTGACCGCTCTCTTCGGGTGTTACACTCGCCCGCACAAGGATACCTGCCGTTAGCCCCATCAATCTGTCGAAGCATCCGTAATGAATTTCTGTTCAAGCTGCGGGCACCCGGTGCATATCCGGATACCGCCTGACGACACCCGCGAGCGACATGTGTGTACGCAATGCGGCACGATTCACTATCAGAATCCGAAGATGGTCGTGGGCAGCATCCCGCTGTGGGATGAACATGATTCATGCAAGGTACTGCTATGCAGACGGGCGATCGAACCTCGTCTTGGCTACTGGACATTGCCGGCGGGCTTCATGGAGAACAATGAGACCACCGCCGAGGCAGCCGCGCGCGAAACACTCGAAGAGGCTGGCGCACGAATTGATTTGCAAGAGCTGTACACATTGATGAACGTGCCTCATGTTCATCAGGTGCACATGTTCTACCGCGCGCGCCTGCTGGATCTTGATTTTTCAGCCGGTACTGAAAGCCTGGACGTCAAATTATTTTCCGAGACCGAAGTACCTTGGAATGAGATCGCTTTTCCGACAGTGGCGCACACACTGAAATTTCTCTTCGCCGATCTTGCAGCGCATCGTAAGGGCCAGGCCTTTACGCTGCGCTCTATGGACATACGCCGCAAGATGCAAGAGTAATTCCGACTCAGCACTGATGTCTACCAGCTGGCTTCGCGCTCAGGTGTGGCGGTGATTCGGTGCACCGACAAATCCGCACCCTCGTATTCTTCCTCCGGGTCAAGGCGTATACCCACCAAACGCTTGAGCACGCCGTAAATCAGCCAACCTCCAGCAACAGCAACGGCAATGCCCAGGAGGGTACCGAACAACTGGGATGCCAGCGATACGCCGCCGATGCCGCCAAGCGATTGAAGACCGAAAATACCGGCAGCAATACCTCCCCAGGCCCCGCACAGTCCGTGCAAGGGCCAGACGCCGAGCACGTCATCGATCTTCCACCGGTTCTGCGTTAGCGTGAACATCCACACGAAGATCGCACCAGCAATGCCGCCAGTGATCAGCGCTCCGAGCGGGTGCATGAGATCGGATCCCGCACACACGGCAACCAGACCCGCCAGCGGGCCGTTGTAGGCAAAGCCAGGATCATTCTTACCGAGAACCACCGCCACCAGTGTGCCGCCAACCATAGCCATGAGCGAGTTGATCGCTACCAGACCATTCATTTTGTCCAGCGTCTGTGCACTCATCACATTGAAACCGAACCAGCCAACCGCGAGTATCCATGCTCCCAGCGCGAGGAAAGGAATGTTCGATGGCGGGTGAGCGGCCACAGCGCCTTCTTTCGTGTAGCGGCCACGCCGCGAACCCAACAGGAGTACCGCAGGCAGTGCCGCCCATCCACCGACCGCGTGCACCACCACAGATCCGGCAAAGTCATGAAAAGGCACACCAAAGCTCGACTCCAGCCAGGCCTGCACACCGAAGCGCTGATTCCAGGCGATGCCTTCAAAAAAAGGATAAACAAAACCGACCAGCAAGGCTGTCGCGATCAGTTGCGGATGAAAACGCGCACGCTCTGCGATACCGCCGGAGATGATTGCCGGTATCGCCGCCGCGAAGGTGAGCAAGAAGAAGAACTTCACCAACTCGAAGCCGCTCTTCTCGGCAAGAACAGAGGCGCTGCTGAAGAAGTGGACACCGTAGGCTATCCCATAGCCAACGAAGAAATACGCTATCGTCGACACCGCAAAATCCACTAATATTTTCACCAGCGCATTCACCTGATTTTTCTTGCGAACCGTGCCAAGCTCCAGAAAAGCGAATCCGGCATGCATCGCAACGATCATGATGGCACCTAGCAATATAAAAAGCGTGTCCGCGCCGCTGCGGAATGCGTCCATGAAAACTCCCTGATAATGTGCAAAAAATTTGTGAAACCCTGCTCATTAGCAATTTCCGTTCCTTTTTGGTGCGACCTCAACGAAGCATAGTAAGCCCATGAATCGTAAAGACTTATTTTTTCTGACAAGAGCTTGACATGCAGAAACGCACCCGAGAAGTGCAAAAAAGGACACCGAATTGGTGAAAAGAATGATCCCCTGGCTGGAGCCAGACTCGCCTTTTCCCCATCCCTCGGAGGCACTTACCCAGACTGAGGGTGCACCCGGCCTGCTGGCCGCCGGTGGAGATTTATCGCCTGCGCGACTTCTCGACGCCTACCGTCAGGGAATTTTCCCCTGGTTCTCAGGCAACCAGCCCATTCTCTGGTGGAGCACCGACCCGCGCCTGGTTTTGCGGACCGCAGATTTCCGGATTTCACGCAGTCTGGCCAAGACACTGCGCAAGATAGACCTCAGCATGCGCCAAGGCGGCCCATGGCAAGTGCGTTTCGATACGGCTTTTCGTGAGGTCATCACGCTATGCGCCGCGCCCCGGCTCGATAGTGACGGGACATGGATATCCTCAGAGATCATTGACGCTTATTGCGCATTGCACGATCTGGGCTATGCGCATTCGTCCGAACTTTGGCTGGACGGGCAACTCGTCGGAGGTGCTTACGGTCTGTGCATTGGCCGCATGTTTTACGGCGAGTCCATGTTCACGCGTGTTAGCGATGCATCCAAAGTAACGCTCGCCTATCTGGTGGAATTTTTACGGAGCGAAGGCGTCGAATGGATAGACTGCCAGCAAGAAACCTCGCACCTGACGTCGCTCGGCGCTCGCCCTGTTCCGCGCGCCGAATTTATTACGCTAATGAAAACAGCCTTGTCCGGGCCGTCTATACAGTCTTGGCAACCTAGACAATTGTTTGCAGCCACTGAGCGCGACAAAACCGCAGACTTCAGTGTACGATCGTCGGAAATCAACTTGATAACGCCTCACGGGACGCCATGACGCATCTGAAGGATCTGCCCTTTTCGACGCTTCAGTTCTACGCGACGGCACCCTATCCGTGCAGCTATCTCGATCACCGTCAAGCCCGCTCGCAGGTCGCCACCCCATCCCACCTGATCAACGCTGATGTCTACTCGGAACTGGTAAAGAACGGTTTCCGTCGCAGCGGCATCTTCACCTATCGCCCCTATTGCGATGGCTGTCAGGCCTGTACGCCGGTGCGCGTGAACGCGGCCGAGTTCTCGCCCAGCCGCAGTCAGCGCCGTGCATGGAAGCAGCATGCAGAATTGACGACCTGGGTATCGAAGCTCGCCTATGTTCATGAGCACTATGAACTTTACCTCCGCTATCAGTCGGCGCGCCACGCTGGCGGTGGCATGGATCAGGATAGCCGCGATCAGTATGCGCAGTTCCTGTTGCAGAGTAAAGTCAACACCCGACTGGTGGAATTTCGCGCGCCCGAGGGCACGCTGAGGATGGTCAGCATCATTGACGTGCTCGATGATGGCTTGTCCTCCGTGTATACCTTCTTCGACCCCGACCTGCCTCGCGCTAGCCTGGGCACCTACAATGTGTTGTGGCAGATTGAGCAGGCACGACAACTCGGCATACCGTATGTCTATCTTGGTTACTGGATCGCCCAGAGTGACAAGATGGCCTACAAAACCAACTTCCGCCCGATAGAGGTATTGCGCAAAGGACGGTGGGAACAGCTCTGAACCCGCAGCCAGCGGCATCGTGCTTGCGGTTAAAATGAGTTGGCTTTTCTTCTTTGCCTGCCTACTGTGTCCGACAAGTTGCTCTATTCGCTCGCCCGTCCCCTGCTGTTTTCGCTGGATCCAGAGACGGCACACGATCTGACTCTGCCGATGCTGCGCTTTGCGGCGCAGCTGGGTATTCCACAACGGCTCATCCGCCCTGTTGTGGATCCCCGTAACGTGATGGGCTTGCGATTCCCGAACGGCGTTGGGTTGGCAGCGGGCCTTGACAAAGATGGTGCCTGCATCGATGGGCTTTCCGCCCTTGGCTTTGGCTTCATTGAGGTCGGCACCGTCACTCCGCGCCCACAGCCAGGCAACCCCAAGCCAAGAATGTTTCGCCTGCCGGCAGCGCACGCCCTGATCAATCGCATGGGCTTCAATAATGGCGGTGTCGATGCTTTCGTGCACAACGTGAAGTCATCGCAGTTTTATCAGGAAAAACGGGGCGTACTCGGACTGAACATCGGCAAAAACGCAGACACGCCAATAGAGCGCGCAACCGAGGATTATCTACTCTGCCTAGAGAAGGTTTATCCGTACGCGTCGTATGTGACGGTAAATATTTCATCGCCCAACACCCAACATCTGCGCCAGTTGCAGCAGGCCTCGGAAGTGGATGACCTGCTGGCGAAACTGAAAGAGGCGCAGAGCCGGCTGGCGGACACCCACTCCCGTTACGTCCCGATCGTACTGAAAATCGCCCCCGATCTGGATGACGGACAAATCACCACGATTGCCGATGCCCTGCTGCGTCATCGCATGGATGGCGTAATCGCTACCAATACCACCACCTCCCGCGAGGCGGTGCAGGGGCTGGCTCATGCCAACGAAAGCGGCGGTCTCTCGGGCATGCCCGTCAGAGAATTATCGAACCGCGTTATTCGCGCACTGTACCAACAGCTCGGTCATGATATTCCGATCATTGGCGTGGGCGGCGTATTCGATGCTGACGATGCCACGGCAAAGCTCGACGCTGGCGCCAGCCTGATTCAACTTTACACGGGCCTGATCTACCGCGGCCCAGGACTCGTCGGCGAGTGTGCAGAAGCACTGGCTCGAAGAAAACCGTCCTGATTCACGAACGTTTATTTCCACCCCAACTAAAAAAACGGAGACAAGCATGGACAAAGTGATACTCGGTCAAAGCGATCTTGAGGTCTCGAAGATCTGCCTCGGAACAATGACCTTCGGTGAGCAGAACACCGAGGCTGAAGGCCACAGCCAGCTCGACGTGGCATTAGAACGTGGCATCAACTTTATTGATACTGCCGAGTTGTATCCGGTCATGCCGCGCGCCGAAACCTACACCGCCACGGAGAGCATCATCGGTAACTGGATCAAAAAGACGGGCAGGCGTGACGAAATCGTACTGGCAACTAAAGTTGCCGGCCCCTCGAAAGCCATGACCTGGATCCGCAAAGGCGACAACAATTTCGATCGTAAAAACATCCGCACCGCTCTGGAAGGCAGCCTGAAGCGTCTGAAGACGGACTACGTAGATCTTTATCAGCTGCACTGGCCAAGCCGCAATGTGCCTGTGTTTGGCCAGCTGTTCTTCAAGCCTGAGAACGAACGCCCCTGCGTTCCCATCCAGGAAACCCTCGAGGTGCTGGCAGAGCTGATTGATGAAGGCAAGATACGCTACATCGGCGTCTCTAACGAAAGTTCGTGGGGCGTGTCCGAGTTCATCTACTGCGCGCAGACCATGGGTCTTCCGCGTATCATCTCTATCCAGAATGGTTATCACCTCGCCAATCGCTCCTTCGAGAGTGGACTGGACGAGACCTGCTACCGCGAGAATGTGGGCATGCTGGCCTACAGTCCGCTGGCTTTCGGTCAGCTGACCGGAAAGTATGTAGACGACCCTAAGGCAAAAGGTCGTCTCACGCACTTTCCGCCAGAATGGAGCCCGCGCTATCTTCGCCCGCGCGTGGTCGAAGCCACCAAACGCTACATGCAAATCGCCAGAAAGCACGATATGAGCATGACCCAGCTCGCGCTGGCATGGTGCTACACACGCTGGTTCGTCGCCTCAACCATTATCGGTGCCACCTCCATCGAGCAGCTGGAATACGATATCGACGCGTACTCAGTCACGCTCTCGGATGAGATCGTCAAAGAGATCAACGAAGTACATGCGGACCTCATGAACCCAGGACAGTAAACGAACCATCCGGTACAACGAGAAATGCCAAAGCCAGGCTGGCCCTCGTCAGCCTGGCTTCTTTTATTTTCGCAGAAGGGGTAAGGTGATCAGCGACCAGGTCACCGCAGCAAGCAGCATCGATATCATCACGGCAGCGCTGCCAAGATCCTTGGCATTCTTGGATAAAGGATTTCGCTCCAGCGAGACGCGGTCTACCACCGCTTCAATGGCGGAATTGAGCAATTCGACGATCAGCACGAGCAGCAGCACCGCAATGAGTACGACCCGTTCGAGCGTGGTCACTGGAATCAGCAGCGCCACCACCACCCCAGGAACAACGACCATCAGTTCCTGCCGAAACGCATGCTCGTAGCGCCAGGCCGTGCGCAAACCATCCATCGAATACCACAAGGCAGAAAAGACGCGTGTTATACCGCTCTTGCTCTTGAATTCGCTTACGGGGTGGCTTTCCTCGCTCATGGGTCAGACGGATTGTCGCTCCTTGTACAACTCCTTGAAGGTCTTGCCTGAGGGTGCTGGCATGTCGCGATTGTCTGTCCATCCACCTGCCAGCGGCAAGGTCCGGATCAGGCCCCGGCTGCCGCCCATAACGCTCAGTGCTCGTGCCGCGATTCGGGTCGCGAACCGATACAGCATCGGACGCTTGGCGACAAACTTCCAGAGAGCGAAGGAAAGATACTCAAAACCAGGCCGCAATCCGCGTTCAAATTGCTTCTCCCGCAGCTTGCGCAGCAAGTCGGGCAGGGGGATTTTTACCGGACAGGCCACATGACACTCGCCGCATAGCGTCGATGCCTGGGGCAAGTCGAGTGTTTTTTCGATACCTACATAAGAAGGCGTCAGAACACTGCCCATTGGGCCCGGATACACCCAGCCATAACTGTGCCCACCAATCTTTTGATAAACGGGGCAGTGATTCATACAGGCGCCGCAGCGAATGCAGCGAAGCATGTCCTGAAACTCGGTGCCAATCAGGCCTGTGCGGCCTGCATCAACCAGCACGAAGTACATATGCTCAGGGCCATCTTGTTCGTCACGAGCGCGCGGCCCGGTGAGCAAAGAAAAATAATTCGAGATCGACTGACCCGTTGCGGAGCGCGGCAGCAAGCGCATGACCGTCGCAAGATCAGCGAGCGTAGGAAGTACTTTTTCAACACCGGTCACGACAACATGTACTTTGGGTGGCACGATGGTGCACATTCCCTCATTGCCTTCGTTGGTGACCACCGCGACTGACCCGGATTCGGCAACGATGAAGTTACCCCCGGTAACGCCCATATCTGCCGACAGAAAATGCGGTCGCAACACCTCGCGGGCTTCTCGCGTCATCTCGGGGATATCCGTCAGGCGTGGCTTGTTGTGCACCTTCGCGAACAGGTCGGCGATCTCTTCCTTGTCTTTGTGGATCACCGGCGCAATGATGTGCGACGGCGGCTCATTGTCATTGATCTGCAAGATGTACTCGCCCAGATCAGTCTCGATAGGTGTCACCCCCGCGGCTTCCAGCGCACGATTGAGCTGCATCTCTTCCGACACCATGGACTTGGACTTGATGACCTTCTTGACTTCATGCTTTTGCGCAATCTCGACAACCAGCTTTGCGGCCTGCTCGGCGGTCTCTGCATAGAGCACCGTCGCGCCGCGCCGTGTTGCCTCTGTCTCGAAAATATCCAGCCAGACATCCAGATTGTTGATCGCACGCATGCGACGCTCAATCGCCGCGTCGCGCGTACCCTCGAAATCATCGAGCTCTGAAATGGCGGTGACTCGGGCGCCGACAAATTTGGTCGAAAACTTTTTCATCGTTTTCTGCAGACGCTTGTCTGCCAGCTTCTCGCCAGCGCGCGCCTTGAAATGCATTGTCTGTACTTGCATCATGCGTCTCCTGAAAGGACTTGGGCGACATGCAGCACGCGGGTCGTGGTGTCGCCGGTGCGGCGCAGTCGGCCCTCGATGTTCAACATGCAACCCAGATCGCCCAGCACTACGGCATGGGCACCGCTGGCATGTATGTTGGCGCACTTATCGTCGACGATCGCCGTCGAAATATCGCCATACTTGACTGCGAAGGTGCCCCCAAATCCGCAGCATGCGCGAGCCTGATCCATTTCTTTGAGTTGCACGCCGTCTCGCATGGCCAACAATTCACGTGGCTGGCGCTGCACGCCAAGTTCGCGAAGGCCCGAGCAGGAATCATGGTAAGTGACGGTTCCCCTGAAGCTGCCGTGAGCAGCCTCGGGCAGCTTGTCCAGTTTGACTACATTCACCAAAAAATCTGTCAGCTCGTACACCCGGCTTTGAATCCGGGCGTAACGTTCGAGCAGCGACGCATGACCCGCGAGAATATCCTCATAATGGGTCTTGATCGTGCCGCCGCACGAGCCAGAGGGAATGACGATATAGTCGAAGCCCTCGAATTCACCAATGAACTTCTCCGCCAGTTCCCGTGCGGCAGCCCTGTTGCCTCCGCTGTAGGCTGGCTGACCGCAGCAGGTCTGAGCCTCAGGTATGACGACCTCGCATCCTGCGGCCTCCAGCAACTTGATCGCTGAAAATCCGATTTCCGGACGCATAACGTCTACCAGGCAAGTCACCATCAAGCCAACGCGCATCGCTCATCCCCATGTATGAAGTCAAAACTGATAGCAGTGATTATCGACGCAACCCAGTCACCGAGTCACGCCGCGCTGCCATGAAATTAATTTGCGCTCGCAGGGGAAATCTTTGCGTCCCGGTCTTGTAATGCTGTTTCACATTATGGTATAACCAACATATTGCATCGCACCAAAACTCTATGAAACCAGAATCTCCTGCAAACGGCGACAAGACTTCCATTCAGGTGATTGAACGCATGATGGCGCTACTGGACGCACTGGCGGGCTATCCCGACCCGGTCAGCCTGAAAGAACTCGCTACCGCCACCGGGCTTCATCCCTCGACAGCCCACCGCATCCTCAACGACATGGTTGCCAAACGCTTGGTCGATCGTTCGGAACCCGGCAGCTATCGGCTGGGCATGCGCCTGCTCGAACTCGGCAACATTGTAAAAAGCCGGCTGAATGTCCGCGAAGCGGCCTTGCCCTTCATGCAAGCACTGCACCGCAAGACGCAGCAAACGGTCAATCTCTCGGTGCGCCAGAATGACGAAATCGTGTACATCGACCGCGCCTTCTCCGAGCGTTCGGGCATGCAGGTGGTCAGGGCCATCGGCGGCAGAGCGCCCCTGCACCTGACATCGATCGGCAAGCTCTGCTTGGCAGTGGATGATGCAAAGTTGGTGCGTGCCTACGCGACACGCACCGGACTGGCGGGCAATAACAAGAACTCGATCACGGATCTGGCCAAACTTGAAAGAGAGCTATCTCTGGTGCGTGCCCGCGGCTACGCGCGCGACAATGAAGAACTCGAACTCGGCGTGCGCTGCATGGCGGCCGCAATCCGCGATGATGCCAGCCGACTTATCGCCGGACTGTCGATCTCAGCCCCCTCCGACAGACTCAAAGATGAATGGCTGGACGATTTGATTGCCACTGCAAATAACATTTCCGCAGTGCTGGGTTACCGCAATGCCGAGAGCGCCTGAGGGCAAGCCTCCGGTTCGCAGTAAGGACGTCGATGCCAAGGGGCGCGCGGGCCAGTCTGCGCTGCCGGTGCGGGATTGACGTCCCTGAATACTGCGCCCAAACAAAAAACGCGAACCGTGGTTCGCGTTTTTTGTTTGGGCGCTGGAGCGCAGCCCGCTCGCTCGAGATCAGCTGCGCTTGGCTGAACGCTCCGAGAAAGCCGATGCTCCGCGATTTTCCAGCCATTTGCGAATGCGACCAGCGTCTGCCAGACGAGATTGCTTGCTCTTGGAATCAAGGAAAATCATCACGACCGGTCGGCCAGAGACATGCACCTGCATCACGAGACAGCGGCCTGCCTCGGCGATATAGCCCGTCTTTTGCAGACCGATTTCCCAATCGGGGTTTTCGATCAGGCCATTGGAGTTACGATACTGAAGCATGCGTCCTCCGGGATCGACCACATAGCGGCTGTCGGTCGAGTACTGCCGAATCAGCGGATGTTGGTACGCTGCCAAGACCAGCTTGGCGAGATCGCGGGCACTAGAGACATTGGCGCTGGAGAGTCCCGTCGAGTCAGAGAAACGCGTATGGGTCATGCCCAGTTCACGAGCCTTGGTATTCATCGCAGTAACGAATGTCTGGATTCCACCGGGATAGTGGCGTCCCAGCGCAGAAGCAGCACGATTCTCTGAACTCATCAGCGCGATGTGCAGCATGTTTGCGCGCGAGAGCTGAGAGCCCACACGAAGGCGCGAGTGACTGAATTTTTCACGGTCAACGTCTTCTTCGGTAACCGTGAGCACCTCGTCCAGATCCTGATCAGCCTCGACCACCACCAGACTGGTCATCAGCTTGGTGATCGACGCGATGGGCAACGAGATCTCCGCGTTCTTCTCGAACAAAACTTCATTCGTTGTGTGATCAAGCACGAGCGCGGCGTTCGAGTTGAGATCCAGCGGGTCGCGGGTCAGACTCAAGCCCGCCAGATCACCGGCGGTCAGCATGGGAGGCACCCCCGCAAGGGCGGAGGCATACGCGACGCGCTGATACGCACCTTTGCGTTTACCCTGAGAATTCAGATTCGCGTGGACGATCTGCACCCTGCGCCCAGAAGCTGCACGCCTGTCGCCACTCTGACCTGTTCTTTTGCTAACTGCCTGCTGCCCGCGGGCGTCTTGCTTGGCGATGGTTGCGCTGACTGCAAGAGGAGAAAAAACCACCCCTGCGAGCGCCAGCACACCCGCCCTGAGAATAAAACTGCGCATCCTGACTCCGTGCTTTGATGCAAAAATTGCCTTGCAGTGTAGCAAAACGCCGAAAAACCGCAAGAGAATGAAAGGCTTATACGCGTCAATTAAACGTGTTTATCACCGCAAATGGTTTTTTGTCAATATTAAGCCACATGCAATTTTCGCCTGAGAAAACAGCCCCCCCTGCCACACAGCCAGGGAGCCGCTGAAGAAAACCCCGATTTCATGGCGAGCCAGCGTCGCCGTGCGACGTGGCAGTCTGCCCACTGAAGGGCTTGCCGCCATTTCCCGAAAGAGAAATCTTCCGGCGTTTGATTAACCAGCGTTCCCCCAGCAGGCGCAAAGGGAGCGGCGACAGATCCCACCCCGCCAGCCGCAGAACGGGATCCGCACTCACGGGATCAGAGCGCCTCGGCGATCGCCTTGCCCAGATCTGAGGTCGAGGCTGTGCCGCCCATGTCGGGCGTAAACGGAGCGTTCGACGGACCGGCCTCGAGCACTGTCTCGATTGCGCGCACGATGGCGGCACCCGCCTCTGCGTGACCAAAGTGTTCAAGCATCATGGCGCCACACCAGATCTGACCAATGGGGTTAGCCAGACCCTTACCCGCAATATCCGGTGCCGAGCCGTGCACGGGCTCAAAAAGTGACGGATACAAGCCTTCGGGATTGATGTTGGCCGAGGGGGCGATCGCAATCGTTCCGGTGCAGGCCGGACCCAGATCGGAGAGGATATCGCCGAACAAATTTGACGCCACCACCACATCGAACCAGTCTGGGTTCTTCACAAAGTGCGCGCACAAAATATCGATGTGAAATTTATCCACCTTCACACCGGGATAGGACCGCGTCATTTCAGCAACGCGTTCATCCCAATACGGCATCGTGATCGAGATGCCGTTCGATTTGGTGGCTGAGGTCAGATGTTTTTTCGGGCGGCGCTGCGCCAGCTCGAACGCATACTTGAGAATACGGTCGACGCCAGCACGGCTGAACACACTCTCCTGAAACACGATTTCGCGTGGCGTACCTTCGTACATGCGTCCGCCCACGGATGAATACTCCCCTTCGGTATTCTCTCGCACGACATAAAAATCAATGTCGCCCGGCTTGCGATTGGCCAGCGGCGAGGGAATGCCTGGCATCAGCCGGCAAGGGCGCAGATTCACGTACTGGTCGAACTCGCGACGAAACTTCAGCAACGATCCCCACAGTGACACATGATCAGGAACAGTATCTGGCCAGCCAACCGCGCCAAAATAAATCGCATCATGTCCACCAATCTGATCTTTCCAGTCGTTGGGCATCATTTGACCATGCTTGGCGTAGTAGTCACAGCTGGCAAAGTCGAAGTGGTCATAGCCCATCTGAAGACCAAATTTTCGCGTGGCTGCATCAAGCACGCGCAGGCCCTCGGGAACTACCTCTTTTCCAATACCGTCCCCCGCGATCACTGCTATTTTTTTCATTATTTTTACTCCAGGAATTTTGCGAAGCCAGACACCGGTTCGCGTTCGGTTTTCAGGGTGTTTTCTATCTTTTCATGATCGGCGTACCCAAGTGCCATGCCGCACACCAGTTGTTCACTATCCGGTATCTGCAGCACGCGTGCGATCACCTTGTGAAATTGCGTGAAAGCTGCCTGAGGACAGGTATCGAGCCCTCTGGCGCGCGCGGCAATCATCAGACTCTGCAGGAACATGCCGTAGTCCAGCCATGATCCCTGCTCCATGACGCGGTCGATGGTGAAAATCAGCCCGACAGGGGCATCGAAAAAACGGTAGTTACGGCCATGCTGCGCTTGCATGCCGACTTTATTGTCTCGCGTGAGCCCCAGCAGCGCATACAAATCCCAACCTATCTTGCGACGGCGATCGACATACGGCGCGACCCACTGCTGCGGGTAGTAATGATATTCCTCCTGATGCGCGGAGAGCTGATCGGGATCACTGTAAACAGCCAGTATCTCTTGCGACAGACGCTGCCGGATTTCACCGGTCAGTACATAGACTTTCCAAGGCTGGGTGTTTGAGCCAGACGGCGCGCGCGAAGCGACATTCAACAAGGCCTCGATATCTTCGCGCGCGACTGGTGTTGGCAGAAAAGCGCGTATCGAGCGCCGTGCGATGATCGTCTGATCGACGATCGTTTGTTCGGGTGTGGTGATCATTCGGCTCTCCCAATCGCGATCTCGATCGATTCCAGAAGCGCGCGCGATTTCTCCGGTATGGGCGTGGGCTTGCGCGTGATACGGTCAACGTACACATGCACGAAGTGTCCCTGCGCGGAAGCCTCGCGATCGTCGCCCCGGAAAATACCAACCTCGTAGCGCACGCTGGATTTTCCGAGTTGCGCGACACACAGCCCGGCAGTAACGGCCTCGGGAAATGCAATGGATGAAAAATAATTACAGTGGGTTTCGACTACCAATCCGATCGCCGTACCTTCATGAATATCCAGCGTTCCATGCGCGATTAAGAACTCGTTGACTACAGTATCGAACCACTGATAGTAGACGACATTATTCACATGGCCATACACATCATTGTCGGACCAGCGAGTGCTGATCGGAAGGAAATGGCGAAAGTGATCTCTTGTTTTAGGAGCGTCTCTCATTTTTTCAGGACCACGAAAGCCACGCCTGCGGCAGCGAGCAGAATACCCAGCGCACCGGTCAGCGTGAATGACTCATCGAACAGCAACCATGCCATGAGCGCAGTCGCTGCTGGCGTGAGGTACATCAGGCTGGACACATGCGTCGCGGCGTTTTTTCTGATCAGCGCAAACAGCAGGAACATCGCGCCTATGGACAGTGCCAGCACCGCCCAGCTGAGCGCGCCGATGAATTGCGGCGACCATTGTACTGCGTGAAGGCCGGGTTCGAGTCCTTCGAACCACCACGCTAGCGGCAAAGTGACTGCGGCCGAGGCAGCAAACTGGATCAGCGCACCGGAGCGAAGGTCGAATCTCGGACAAAAGCGCTTCTGGTAGAGCGTGCCGGCAGTGATTGAGAACAGGGCCATCACACACAACAGCACACCCGATTCCGACGCGCCGTTAAGCGTCAGCTTGTCTTCCACCACCAGCGCCACGCCCGCCAGCCCCACCAACAGACCAGTCCACTGGCGAAGACCAACGAACTCTCCGACCCAACGCGCGCAGACACCGGTTAGCACGGGCTGCAGCCCGACAATGAGCGCCGCGAGCCCTGCTGGCATACCGTATTTGATCGCAGTCCAGACGCCGGACAAATAACCCGCCTGCACCAGCACTCCCGCGACCGCAATATGACCCGCCTGCTCAGTGGGCCAGGGAGCACGAAGCAAGAGCAACGTCGGTAGCAAGAGCACAATAACGCCGAGGTATCTGAGCAATAAGAAGGTCAGTGGAGGGGAATAAGGGAGGCCGAACTTGGCCACGATAAAACCGGTGCTCCAGACAAGGACGAACACTAATGGCGCAAGCGCGTCAGCGAGCAAGGCGGGGCTGCGCTGGACGATATCGTTCAAACCAGCTCCATCACACGACCGAACTGGCTAGCGATCCGTATGGTCTGCAGATGCACCGCAACGGTGTCCTCAATCACGCGACCGTAGCCACCGGCCATCGCAATGGCCACTGGCAGGCCGCGGGTTCTCGCCGCCTCCATCACCATGGTGTCGCGAGCCGCCATGCCCGACATGCTCAGGCGCAGACGACCCAGCCTGTCGCCTTCAAACGGATCGGCGCCTGCCAGAAAAATCAATAGCTGAGGTTCGAAGCGCGCGAACATTTGCGTCAGGGCCGACTCGAGCTGAGGAAGATAATCATCATCTCCGGCACCATCAGGCAAGGCGATATCCAGATCGCTCGATGCTTTATCGAACGGGTAGTTACGCTCACCGTGCAGCGAAAGCGTGAATACAGAATCATCGTTCTGCAAAATAGCCGCTGTGCCATCACCCTGATGCACATCGAGATCAATAATGGCCACCCGACTGGCCCGCCTTTCCGCCTGCATCAGTCGAGCAGCAATCGCAGCATCATTGAACACACAAAAACCTTGTCCATGATCCGCATGCGCATGATGAGTGCCACCGGCCAGATTCACGCCCACTCCGCCGGCGAAGGCCGCCCGACAGGCAGCAATTGTTGCGCCTGCCGAACGACGCGAGCGCTCCACCATTTCCGGCGACCAGGGAAAGCCAATCGCCTTTTGTTCGCTCTGGCTGAGCAGTCCGCCGCTTACCCGCTGTATGTAATCCGGGTGATGCGCGAGTGCCAGCACCCCATCGCTGGTATGCGGCGCCTCTTCGAATACAACTTGCGGCAATGAAGCGGCAACAGCCTCGCGCAGGAGGCGGTATTTCTGCATCGGGAATCGATGACCGGGCGGCAAAGGCAGCACAAAACGGTCACTGTAAAAAGCTTTCAACATCTTGTCTCGATAAAACAGAGAGAGCCTGTAGTCACTATCGTAACCCAGCTGAACACATCAGGTAATACGCCTTCTTGCGGCAGCCTTGTCCATAAACGTGAGGACCGATGAGGCACCGCAATGAGCCCTCATCGCGAATATTGTCCCATCCAAGCACCGGAAAACATCAGCTGCAGCATCATCCCGAAGCGGGTCCTACCTGAAGCACTACTGAATTCTCAACCCCAAGCACACAGGAGCAACGATGTCCCACTCTACCGAGCAAATTTACACCGCCGCACGCAACCAGATACAGGAACAACTGGGGCTTGCCACCAGCCTCGCTGATGTCTTACTGGACAGTACGCAAAAGATGGTCAACCTGAATCTGAGTATCGCCAAAGCGAGCTTTGACACGTCTCTGGCCAGTACACAGCGCCTGCTCTGCGCCGAAGATCTGCAGGAATTTTTCAGTCTCGGTACGCACGAAACACAACCGCACACAGATATTGTCCTGACCTTCGCCCGTGACCTCGCCAACATTACCTCAGGTGCACAGATTGCGCTGACGCGGGTAGCCGAGGAGCAGGTCAACCGGCGTAGCAAGCAAATGGTCAACCTGATCGACGAATTCGGTAAACTCGCACCGGCAGGGTCCGAAAGTGCACTCTCACTGATGAAATCCGCGATGGACAATGTCAGTGCGAGCATGGGACAGCTTGCCCGCAACAGCAAGATCGCCGTCGAAACCATGGAACATAACATCACGCTGGCCAGTACCTCAGCGTCAGAGTCGCAACCCAAAAGCGGCCGCGCAAGGGGCTGACCACGGCCACATCACCCAACCACTCCCATGGCAGATGACGCTGAGCGAACTTCCTTGAACTGAGGCGTTGTTGATGGAGCCAACCTCGCCGGCGACATTTTGGTGAATTTCAGAGGCTCTATCAAAATCAGCGCCGCGAAGCAGTGCAATCGCTGGCAAGGCGGCTCCAACGCGGCCAGCAGCATTTTGATGGGGCCTTTTAATAAAAGAAAAAAACAATGGCGCAAACTTGGATCGCGTCAGACACCGACTGTCAGTCAGTGATACCCTTGGGGCATATCACCAAGGTCGCTGCCCTCACGCCAGATGATTTCAGCATTACAAGTGCTCTCTGTTCTCCTATCCGGGTTGCTGTACTTCGGCTTTTTTTTCATTAACGACTGGTTGTTCTCCGGGCTGGAGGCCCATCCGGGCGCGAACTGGATCTACTTGCCTGCCGGGCTGAGACTGCTGAACACACTCCTGCTCGGCGGAGAGGGCGCGATCGGTTTACTGCTTGCCTCTCTTGCACTGTCTTTTGGTGTCGTTCACGACGATCCGGTGACGGCCGCGGTATCCCCTTTCATTTCGGCCGGCGTGCCCTACCTGGTGTATCGCCTTGCGCTTGCCAAAGGCTTGCCGTCGACACTGGAGCAACTCTCGCCGACATACCTCTCAGCCCTGATTTTTCTTCATGCTGTGGCAACGTCAGGCCTGCACTCGCTCTGGTATGCCATGCGTGGTGTATCTCAGAGTTTTTTGTCTGGCTTTTCGGTGATGTTCATCGGTGACCTGATGGGCACACTAATCATCATTTATCTCATCAAGCTCTTGCTGATGGTGCGGGACAGAATGAGCAACGTCACTCCCCCAATCTGAACAGATCAACCCAAGATGCTATCAAAATGAGCGCCGCGAAGCAGCGCGGTTGCTGGTAAGGCGACCCCAACGCGGCCAGCGGCATTTTTGCTAGGGCCTATAAAAATCTTATCTCCTTAGGTTGATAGCAAGGCGACAAGGCCGCAGACAGTACAAGCGTACGGCAAGGTATTGGCAACGCCACCAACGACCCAATAAGAGCGGTTCTGACCCGTTAAAGCTCGCACCAACAAGTGGCAAAAAACAGTAGTTTGCTCACGTTTGGTGCAAAAGAATATTAAAGACTCACGGAGATTTTGTCCAACGCTCCGGCTACCGACGGTGGCATGTTCGATGCTAAAGTGGCTGCGGGTAAACGTGGCAGAGATGTGCGCGATGAGCTATGCGCGGTGCCCACTTAGCGTCCCCACCCAGATGAATTATTCGGCCCGGCAGACGAGCGCGCTCATGAGATACGCTTCTGACGAATTATCCACTGCAGGCACCGGCACACTCGCCGATGCAACGGCAGGTCATTTGCTCGCCTCACTCGCGCTTGGCTTCAGTCGCGATGCCAACACAACCCGTCTGACGCGTAAAGAACACCGAGGGCCTCTTCGGGTGCAAAAGGCACTGTATCCAGAGGGTCCCGACTGCTGCCATGGCGTGATCATTCATCCCCCCGGTGGTGTTGTCGGTGGCGATGAACTGAGGATTTCTATGGATGTCGGCGATGCAGCGCATGCACTGATCTCTACCCCGGGCGCTGCCAAATGGTACCGCGCCAATGGCCATATATCGCGCCAGCGACTCGATATCACTGTCGGCAGGCGCGCAATGCTGGAATGGCTGCCGCAAGAAACCATTTTGTTCAATGAAGCCGACGTGGTCTTCGACAGCCACATCACACTACAGAAGGACGCGCGCTATCTCGGCTGCGAAATCCTCTGCTTTGGCCGCACCGCATCCGGTGAACGCTTTGCTCAAGGTCGTGTTCGCCAATCCGTAAAAATTTTTTCAGAGCGCACGCCGATCTTCATTGAACAAGGCGAACTGCTAGGCAACGGTGGTTTGATGGGCAGCGTCTTGGGTATGGCCGGTCACACCGTCTGTGCAAACCTCTTGTGTGCAGGTGCTCCGCTTGCGAACCCATTGCTTGAGAGCGTACGCAAAGCTTGTGCGCCCCTCGTCGGCGAGACCGCAAAATTCGGCGCCACGCAACTGAAAACTCTGGTACTGGCCCGGTATCTTGGCGACTCCAGCGAAGTCGCGCGCCAAGTCATGCTGGCTGCCTGGCGAGTGCTGCGCCCGGCACTACTGGGACGCGAACCCACCGAACTTCGTATCTGGAACACCTGACCAAGACGCATCCATATCCCAAAGGCATCCCATGGAACTGACACCCCGCGAAAAAGACAAGCTGCTGATCTTCACGGCCGCGCTGCTGGCAGAGCGCCGCAAGGCGCGCGGGCTGAAGCTGAATTATCCGGAGGCCGTGGCACTCATCACTGCCGCCATCATGGAGGGCGCCCGCGACGGCAAGACCGTTGCACAACTGATGTCCGAGGGAACGCAGATACTCAAGCGCGACGATGTGATGGAAGGCGTTCCCGAGATGATTCCTGATATTCAGGTCGAAGCGACCTTCCCTGACGGTACCAAACTGGTCACGGTACATCATCCCATACCCTGATACCTGCACAACACTATTCGGAGCGCGCAATGATTCCAGGAGAATTGCTGATTGAAGCCGGTGAGATAAGCCTCAACGTGGGGCGTCGGACTGCTACCCTGAAAGTGGCCAATAGCGGTGACCGCCCCATACAGGTGGGTTCGCATTTTCACTTTTTCGAGACGAATCCTGCGCTCTTGTTCGATCGCGCAATCGCCTATGGCATGCGACTGAACATTGCGGCAGGCACGGCTGTTCGCTTCGAGCCCGGTCAGGAGCGGACCGTTGAGTTGGTAGCGCTGGCGGGCGAGCGCAAGGTATACGGTTTCAATGCGAAAGTGATGGGCAAACTCAAAGAGGTCGCACCATGAGCAGAATATCGCGCAAGGCCTATGCGGAAATGTTCGGCCCTACCACGGGTGACCGACTCCGTCTGGCCGATACCGAACTCTTCATCGAGATCGAAAAAGACCACACCCTCTATGGCGAAGAGGTGAAATTCGGCGGCGGTAAAGTCATCCGTGATGGCATGGGACAGTCACAGCGACCGCACAAGGAAGTGATGGATACCGTGATCACAAACGCCGTGATCCTTGACCACTGGGGCATCGTCAAAGCCGATATTGGCATCAAGGAAGGGCGCATCGCCGCGATCGGCAAGGCCGGCAACCCGGACATACAGCCCGGCGTGACCATGGCCATCGGCGGTGCCACCGAAATTATCGCTGGTGAGGGCATGATCATCACAGCGGGCGCCATTGATACACACATTCATTTCATCTGCCCTCAGCAGATTGAAGAAGCCCTGATGTCCGGTGTCACCAGCATGATCGGTGGTGGCACCGGACCGGCGGTCGGCACAGCAGCCACCACCTGCACACCCGGCCCCTGGCATATACACGCCATGTTATCTGCTGCTGAGGCCTTCCCGATGAATCTGGGCTTCCTGGGCAAAGGTAACGTCAGCCTGCCTGTGCCGCTGGAAGAACAAATACGCGCCGGCGCCATTGGCCTGAAGCTGCACGAAGACTGGGGCACCACGCCTGCTGCCATCGATAACTGCCTGAGCGTGGCTGATAAGATGGATATTCAAGTCGCCATACATACCGACACATTGAATGAGGGCGGTTTTCTGGAGCATACGCTGGCGGCCTTCAAAGACCGCACGATTCACACTTTTCATACCGAAGGTGCGGGGGGTGGCCACGCGCCGGACATCATCGCTGCGGTCAGACAAGGCAATGTCCTGCCCTCGTCCACCAACCCCACGCGGCCCTTTACCGTGAACACCCTCGACGAGCATCTCGACATGCTGATGGTCTGCCACCATCTTGATCCGGCAATCACCGAAGATATCGCTTTTGCCGAATCGCGCATCCGGCGTGAGACCATTGCTGCCGAGGACATCCTGCATGACCTTGGAGCCATCTCCATGATGTCCTCCGACTCGCAGGCCATGGGGCGCGTGGGTGAAGTCATCATGCGCACATGGCAGACCGCACACAAAATGAAAGTGCAGCGAGGCGCACTACCGCAAGACAGCCCGCGTAACGATAATTTCCGCGTGAAACGCTATGTCGCCAAATATACGATCAACCCTGCCATCACCCATGGCATTTCACATGCCGTGGGCTCCGTCGAAACAGGAAAGATCGCCGACCTCGTTCTGTGGAAGCCCGCTTTTTTCGGCGTGAAGCCCTCCATGATCTTAAAAAGCGGCATGATTGCAGCGGCGCAGATGGGGGACCCCAATGCATCGATACCCACACCGCAGCCGGTGCATTACCGAATGATGTTCGGCGCTTACGGCGGTGGCCTGAAAACTTCCTTCACCTTCCTATCGCAGGCTGCCTGCGATGAGGGCGTTGCAGATACGTTGAAACTGAATAAACCTGTGATCACAGTAAAAAATATGCGCACACTGCGCAAGTCCGACATGATCCATAACGCCTATGCGCCGGTCATGGAAGTCGATGCCGAGACTTATGCCGTGCGAGCCGATGGCGAACTGCTGGTGTGTGAGCCAGCCAGCGTGCTGCCCATGGCGCAGCGGTATTTTTTGTTTTGAAATTGCCTGAACAAAGCCCCCAGAAGTCGTCCTGCGCCGCAGTAACGAAGGAGGAAGTCGACGGTAATCGCATCCCCACTCCGGCATCCCTGAGAATCCATGCCCGATAACGAATAGGCCAGCAATGCTCACCATTCACACTAAAGTCGATCATGCCGAGCATATTGCCGGCGAACTGATTCTTCCTTACGACCAGCGTGAAAAAAGTCGTCTTCGCGCGGCGCTGTCCTCCGGCGAGGAAATCGCCGTATTCACAGTGCGCGGCACAGTACTGCGCGATGGGGATCTGCTGCGTGGGGATGATGGCCGCGTGGTGCGCATCGTGGCCGCGCCAGAGCCGACTTATCGAGTGGAATGCGCCGATTCACATACCTTGCTGCGGTGTGCTTTTCATCTCGGAAACCGCCACACTCAGGCGCAGGTCGGTGAAGGTTTTCTTCGCATACGCAAAGACCCCGTGCTCAAGGACATGCTGACCGGACTCGGCGCGAACGTCATGGAAGAGTTTGCACCCTTCGAACCCGAATCCGGGGCTTATGGCAGCGGACATCATCACCATGAGGGTCATCATCTTCTGGCGCCCATACCGGTGCGCCAGAAAATCCACCGCCCGGGCGACCAGTAGCTCATGAGCTCGAAACTCAACAGCACTGCTCTGCTTCATCTACTGCAACTGTGCAGTCCCTCGCTGCCGGTGGGTGCCTACAGCTATTCGCAAGGCCTCGAAGCTGCGATGGAGATCGGGTGGGTGAGTGACGAATCCAGTGCGCGCGCATGGATCGTCAACATGCTCGATGACGTGGTGTCACGGTGCGAAGTCCCTGTCATGCTGAGGCTGATCGCGGCATTTTCATCGAATGATGAGGAGGCGGTTCGCTACTGGAATGATTTTTTCATTGCCTCGCGAGATAGCGCCGAATTTCGTGCTGAGACTATTCAGATGGGTTACTCGCTCAGCAAGCTCTTGGCCGAGATCTGCAAGGACAAACACGAGATCATGGCGCTGCTGAACCTGCTCGACCATGTGCCCTTCCCAACTGCGTTCGCTGCTGCCTCGGTCGCGCTGGAGTTGCCGACAGAGGAGGTGACCTTGGGGATGCTGTTCTCGTGGACGGAAAATCAGGTACTGGCTTGCGTCAAATCTGTGCCATTGGGTCAGGTTGCCGGTCAGCGCCTGCTGCTGTCGCTGCGACCCCATATGGAAAACGCGGCGCATGTCGCAGCAAGGCTGTCCGATGATCAGCTCTCAAACTGGTCACCCGGCCTGTCAATATTATCCATGCAACATGAAGTGCAATATAGCCGACTATATCGCTCCTAATTATCTCCAACAAATGACAGAGAAAGATCGTTAATGAATATCTCGAACCCCCTGCGCGTTGGCATTGGCGGTCCTGTGGGCTCAGGCAAAACGGCACTGTGCGAAATGCTGTGCAAAAAAATGCGCGATCATTACGACATGGCAGTGATCACGAATGATATTTACACCAAAGAAGACATGGAGATTCTGCTGCGTGCCGATGCGCTGCCAGCAGACCGCCTCATGGGCGTGGAAACCGGTGGCTGCCCTCATACGGCCATACGCGAAGATGCGTCGATCAATCTGGAAGCCATTGCACGGATGAGTGCTGATTTTCCTGAGCTTGACCTGATACTGGTCGAGTCCGGCGGCGACAATCTGGCCGCCACCTTCAGCCCCGAGCTGTCGGACCTGACGATTTATGTGATCGATGTGGCCGGCGGCGAAAAAATACCGCGCAAAGGGGGTCCGGGCATTACGCGCTCTGACCTGCTGATCATTAACAAAACCGATCTCGCGCCGCATGTCGGTGCCAATCTGGAGATCATGGCCGCCGACGCGAAGAAACAGCGCGGCGACCGACCTTTTGTGTTCACGAACCTCCGCAAAGGCGACGGCGTGGACAGGGTCATCGAATTTATCCGCAAGCAGGGCTTGCTGGATGAGGTAAAGCCGGGGTAAGAGCCATCTACCTCGTCAGGTTGATGGCAAGGCGGCATGGCCGCAAGCAACCCAGACGAATGACCAGGTAGTGGCAACACCGTCAGCGCCCTCACGAAATGGGTTCTAGTTGGCCACATACTCCTGATGCAAGCTGTCCAGTCCCGCGAGCATCTTGGTATATGCCTGCTCTACTGCCTCCGGATTTCCCTTGACGCCGAGCTCGATATGCCGGCGACGATGGTCGTCGCCAACGCTGGGCAGGCTAAATACCTTAATGCTGGTAAATTCAGCTTCCAGTGCCTCCATCAGGGGCGTCAATGTCGATTCGATACCCTCATAGACGATGACCGATTTTTCTGCATGTGCGACCTGATGGAAAAGCTCGGCATGATGGGTGTCGAGCGCCCAGACCATCATTGGCGCGGCCATGACCGGAAAACCGGGCACAAAATAATGGACTCCGCCTTTGGCATTTCGCACAGCGAAGCCGGGAATCTTGTTGAAGGAGTTCGGTATGATCTCTGCACCCACAGGGAACTCACCCATCTTCAGACGGTGCAGATTGTCGGGCGTATTCAGGTCGATCTCCTTGCCCGCTTCCCGGGCCATGTCGATAATACGTTCCTGAATTTTTTCTTTGGCTTCCGGGTGGAGCAGCAAAGGCAGATTCAGCGCAGCGGCAGCACACTGACGAGTATGGTCATCGGGTGTGGCGCCAATGCCGCCACAGCAAAAAACAATATCCGTGCTGCTCATGGTGCGACGTAATGTGTCCGTGATGAGTACTGGATCATCGCCGAGATACTCCGCCCACGACAGGGAAAGCCCGCGTTCGGACAACAGTTCAATGATCTTGGCAAGGTGCTTGTCATGACGCTTGCCTGACAAGATTTCATCTCCGATGATGATGATTCCGAACGCCATGCTTACCTCACCTGTAGTAAGAATTACTTGTCTTGTTGGCCATCGTTGGGCCTCGACAGCGACATGCCATGCGTGATCCCTGACATTTCTGCATCAATGACACGATCAGGATCGAAGCTAGCCACCTGCGCGCGACGAAGCCGCGCCAGCGCATCCAGACAATAATGCTGAAACCACAGCCCGCTGAACACAAAAATCAGAAGGTACAACCAGATCGCCATGGCTGCCAGCACGGGGAAAAATATCACCGAGATCGCACCACCGAGCCACAGCAATCCCGGTGCCGCGCCCAGCGCCCCGGTCACGACCCCCATCGCCAGCAGAGGGAGGCGCTGCGAGTCGCGCAGCTCGATCAATTCATCCTTGTCCGCGAAATCAGCCAAGGCGTCGTAGGTCATTACCCGACAGGTCAGCCAACCCCAGAGCAATGGCTGCACGATCACAGCAAACAAAGGCACCAGATTGAGCGGCAGCGTGGCCAGCCAGGCAATGAGAAATACCACCAGCGAGGACAACGAGACCCACATGCTGCCGGCAAAGGATCCGCCATGACGACGCTGTAGCTGCGGATAATCATATCGACCCACATGATTGCCGATCGCAGGCATAGCCAGTATGCCCACCAGCAGTAAAGCAGAAACAATCATGAATGGCAGTAGCAGCCACATCGCAATCAAGGGCACCAGCAGCGTGCGAAGTGAAGACAAGCCCAGAGAATCGAGTATTTCGCCGCTCTGACGAAAAAGTCCGTAATCGGAGAACCACGAGTGGAGCTGGTCGATCAGTGGCTGCAGCCCTTGCCAGAGCACCAGCCCCCACAAGACCAGTGCGAGCACGAAAGGCAGGACCGTCATCAGCAGCATCCGGGGATGCATCTGAGACAGCAATGCCCGGAAAAATGATCTGAACAGAAGTGTCATGGCAACCATATGAGGGTGACATTATAAGAGTCAGGGAGGCTGCCCGCCGAGCCGATTGGCGCAACCATGCTGCTATAGTGCGAGGTCTTGATCATCCAGGTCTGGCTAATGTGGCCAAGCCCGCTTTGAAGGAAATCATCATGTCCCAGATCACCACGGCCTCCGGGCTGATCTATGAAGAGCTGACGATTGGCGAGGGCAATCAAGCCAGTGCGGGCAATCTCGTGAGCGTCCATTACACCGGCTGGCTACAGAACCCGGATGGCAGCGAAGGCGAGAAATTCGATTCCAGCGTAGATCGGGACGAGCCCTTCGAATTCCTGCTAGGAGCAGGCCATGTGATCCGTGGTTGGGACGAGGGCGTGCAGGGGATGACGGTGGGCGGCAAGCGGCGGCTGGTGATTCCGGCAGAGCTCGGCTACGGCGCACGGGGCGCGGGCGGCGTGATTCCACCGAATGCGACGCTGATATTCGACGTGGAGTTGCTCGAGACCTGATCCGCGCTAGGGAAGCGCCGCTTGGTTAAACACCGCAAGATTTCTCCTTTGGGAAATAGCGGTAAGCCTTGGATTTGGCAGTCTCACGCGTCGCACAGCGACGCTCACCGCCATCAAAGGATTTTTTCAGCGACTGCCTAGGCCTGGGCAACACCAAACACCGTCGCCATATTCTTCGTTACCTGCTCTTCGATTTTTTTTGCGAATCCTCGCAGCATGATGCCCAGGCTAAGCGTCAGTGTCGCCTCGCCATCTGCCAGAGCCAGCGTGCCAGAAAAACCGGTACGCTTGAAAGCGAGTACATCGCCCTGCCATTGCCAGGTCATTTCATAGTCGACCTGCATCTGATCGGCGACTCTCTGCGCAGCGGCGCGTGCATCGTCCATGGACAACGCATGTGCCTGCACAATGATAATGTCGGCCATTCCGCTCTCCAGAATCAGGGTTGGAATGTATCCGGGTTCAGCAGATTCGGCGGCCGCTGACCACTTAGCGCCGCAATCAGATTGTCTGCGGTAAGGTAGGCCATCGCCCGACGCGTGGGCACTGAGGCGCTGCCGATATGCGGCGTGAGTACGACATTCTTTAGGGTGAGGAAATCCGAATTAAATGCCGGTTCGTTTTCGAACACGTCAATACCGGCCGCAGCAATGGTGCCCGATCTGAGGGCCGCAATCAGCGCCGCATCATCAACGATGCCGCCGCGTGCTATGTTCACCAGCGTGGCTGTCGGCTTCATCATAGCCAGCTGTTTCGCACCGATCAGGTGATGTGATGCTGGCGAGTAGGGTAATACCAGCACGACATGGTCTGCCGTACGGAGTAGTTCTTCCATACCAAGATATTGCGCATGGTTCGCTGCCGCCTCCAGCTCCGGCGCGAGACGACTACGATTGTGATACACCACTTTCATGTTGAACCCCATCGAGCGTCGTGCGATGGCCTGCCCGATGCGACCCATGCCGATAATGCCCAAGGTGCTGCTGTGAACATCCGCACTCAAGAAATCATCGTAACGCCATCGCTTCCATTGACCCGCCCGCAGGAAATGTTCGGATTCGCTGACACGGCGCGTTGCCGCCATCATTAGGGTCCAGCCAAAATCTGCGGTGGTCTCGTTGAGCACGTCGGGCGTGTTGGTCACCATCACACCGGCGGCCGTTGCCGCCGGCACGTCGATGTTGTTGTAACCGACTGCCATGTTGCACACGGCCTTCAACTCCGGGCATGCAGCAAACAGTTCGCCAGCAAAGCGATGGGTAGGGTTGGCAAACACGCCCGCCTTGCCCTGCAGCCTGCGCATCAGCTCGGCTTCGTCGTAGGCTTCGTCGTTCTGATTGTGTTCGACCTCGACGTGCTGTGCGAGGTAATCAATCACTTCAGGAAAAGTCTCGCGCGTGACCAGCACCTTGGGTTTCATGTTCTTCAGTCTCCGTGGAGGTTGGGGAACTGCGGGCTGGCCGATCAAGCGCCGCGCACGAGGATCACATGGACGCGGTACGGACCATGGGCACCGAGCACGATGGTTTGCTCGATATCGCCAGTGCGCGAGGGGCCGGAAATGAAATTTGTCGCGCGCGGCAGCTCGCCGCGCTCCTGCTTTGCCAGCGCGAAGGCATCTTCCATCGAGCG
>OMID01000121.1 GCA_900299005.1 Oxalobacteraceae bacterium | reverse complement strand
TACGGAACCTTTTGGCACGCGGTATTGACCGTACAAGAACTGATCATAACAATCAGACGGCAGCGCAACTGGCACAGCAACGTAGGGACTCAAGCTCTAGCCAAGTGGCATCGACCATTGCAGCGATGTTTCAGTAGGATGCCATAGTGCTTATCTGTGACTAGTGCAGTCTGCTGCTGTGAAGATCTGCCGAATACAGCAGACCTCACACTCTCTCGAGATTTTTTGCGAGCGTCAACTGACGATACCAGTCTATGATGAGCAAGAAAGCCCCGCGACGGAAAGATGAACGGCGGTAACCAACCCGCGGATATGAGGATGACCCATCGTCGACATTTCAGTCTGACCGTCGCGTTACCACTCTGTTTGCAGGCATCCATAAGCGTTTATCGCAGTACCACGAGGAGGTTGGCTGTACAAGTTGACAAAAAGGATGATATGAAAAATCAATTTCCAACGCCTGCTGTCCAATTTTTTTGTACAGCAGGCCCAAGTCGACTAGCTCCTGCTCTTTGGATGCCGTACCAAAGAGCCCGGCAGCGTTGGCCAGTAGCAGCTTCTTCCACTCGGTGATCTGATTGGGGGGCAGCTCAATTTGCTGGCACAGCGTAGCCAGGGTCTTGTCTTCCCCCATCGCAGCCAGCGCCATTTTGGCTTTGAACTGGGGATTAAACCCACGGCGGTTACACCGCCCAGAGGGCTCATCAAGGTCGCCTACCCCAGCGCCTTTGCCAAGGCTGAAAGCCCCATTAATGCACCTATCCAAGCTATTCAGTTTTGCATAGCCATTTTCGCGTCTTCGTGGTGTGAAAATGTTGACATCTTGACCAGCGCATGGAGGTTCCGAATTGGCATGAATAAACGTTCAGTTAATGAAAGAACTATCCAGTTACGAGCCTCTCTGTGCAAAATTACCTAGCTATGGCGGAAACATCTTTGAAAGTCACTATTGGCCGGGCAATTTTCGAGGCGTGTGCAAATCGGTAAAGGGTATAATCGCAGGCCATGAACGACCGGGCCGATCCTCAGCTTGATTCCCTGCGCATTCCGCCGCACTCCATCGAAGCGGAACAGTCCGTATTGGGTGGGCTGCTGCTTGATAACGCGGCCTGGGACAAGATTGCGGATTTTGTCGGTGCAGACGATTTTTATCGCTACGATCATAGGCTGATTTTTCAGCACATCGTCAAGCTCATCAATCACGCAAAACCTGCCGACGTCATCACTGTCTTCGAGTCGCTATCCTCAGCTGCCAAGGCAGAAGAGGTTGGCGGCATCACCTACCTTAATGCGCTTGCGCAGAACACACCATCTGCTGCCAATATTCGTCGCTACGCAGAAATCGTTCGCGATCGCGGCATATTGCGCAAGCTGATCACGGTTGCGGATGATATCTCAGGAGCGGCATTCAACCCGCAAGGCAAGGAAGTCAAGCAGATGCTTGACGAGGCAGAGTCAAAAATTTTTGCGATTGCCGAGGAGGGTGCGCGTGGATCGCAAGGATTCCAGGAAATCCAGCCGCTGCTGACCCAGGTTGTCGAGCGTATCGATGAGCTCTACAACCGTGACAATATTAACGATGTCACTGGCGTACCTACCGGTTTCATTGATCTAGATCGAATGACTTCCGGCTTGCAGCCGGGAGATCTCATCATTGTTGCCGGCCGTCCGTCGATGGGAAAGACAGCTTTTTCCGTCAACATTGGCGAGAGTGTTGCCGTGGATAGCGGACTGCCCGTCGCGATTTTTTCGATGGAGATGGGCGGTGCCCAGTTGGCTATGCGTATGCTCGGCTCGGTGGGTCGTTTGGATCAGCATCGTCTGCGTACGGGTCGCCTCAATGAGGAAGATTGGCCCAGACTTACGCACGCAATTCAAAAGATGAACGATGCGCAGATTTTCATTGACGAGACCCCCGCGCTATCATCGATTGAGTTGCGCGCGCGTTCGCGTCGGCTTGCGCGTCAGTGTGGCAAGCTCGGCCTGATCATCGTCGACTACTTGCAGCTGATGTCGGCAAACTCGCCGGGCGAAAACCGCGCGACCGAGATCTCAGAGATCTCGCGTAATCTGAAAGGTCTTGCGAAGGAACTGAATTGCCCGGTGATTGCGCTTTCCCAGCTCAATCGCTCGCTGGAACAGCGTCCGAACAAGCGGCCTGTCATGTCTGACCTTCGTGAATCCGGTGCGATCGAGCAGGACGCCGATTTGATTTTCTTTATTTACCGAGACGAAGTATACAACCCAGATTCTCCGGAAAAAGGGATGGCAGAGATAATCATTGGTAAACAGCGTAATGGCCCCATCGGAAGTGTCAGGATGACTTTCCTTGGGCAGTACACAAAATTCGAGAATTACACAGGAAATGCGCCGATCTACGGCGGCGGCGAGTAAATCTCGTTGAGCGCATCAGATCGCAAGGCACTATCTATCAAGGAGTGAGTATGTTTGGACGCCTGATGCCTACTGAAGGCAAATTCTTTGAATTCTTCATTCAGCATGGCGAGCTATGCGTCAAAGGCGGCAAGGAGCTCGTTGCGCTGATGACAAATTTCGACGACCTCGAGCACCGTGTACATGCGATCGAGACAATCGAGAAGCAGGCAGACAAGATAACGCATGCCGCCCTGGAGCTGTTGCACAAGACCTTCATCACGCCGCTCGATCGCGAAGACATTCACCTGCTGATTACTCGCATGGATGACATTCTCGACCTAATGGAGGACGTTGCCCAGACGATCTCGCTTTACGATATCAAGGCCATCACGCCTGAAGCCAAACGACTAGCCGAGCTTTGCCAGACCTGCTGCGAGAAAGTTCTCGCCAGCGTATCTCTGCTTCACAACATGGATAATGCTCGCGAGATTCTCAGCATTTGCGCCGAGATCGATCGACTTGAATCTGACGCTGACCATGTCATGCGCGCGGCAATGTCCAAACTCTTCCGCGAAGAACCGGATGTGCGCAATCTGATCAAGCTCAAAGCAATTTATGAGATTCTGGAAACCGTGACTGATCGCTGCGAGGATGTCGCCAACATCGTCGAAGGCATCATAGTCGAAAACGCCTGAGGTGAGACCTTACCATCTGACTGTCTCGTCCCATGCATACACTTAACATCAGTATTTACACGCTTGCGTTTCTGATCATCCTGGCGCTTGCCTTCGATTTCATGAACGGGTTTCATGACGCAGCAAATGCGATTGCCACCGTTGTCTCTACCGGTGTTCTCAAGCCTTCCTCGGCAGTGGCGCTGGCAGCTTTCTTTAACTTTGTGGCGATTGCAGTCTTTCAGCTCAAGGTGGCAGCTACAGTGGGAAAGGGAACCATTGATCCAGCTGTCGTTGATCATTATGTGATTTTTGGTGGGCTCACCGGAGCAATTGCCTGGAATTTCCTCACCTGGTATTACGGAATACCGTCGTCGTCATCGCATGCGCTGATCGGCGGTCTGGTTGGTGCGGCGGTGGCCAAGGCCGGCACTAGTTCTCTCATCTCGTCGGGCTTGATCAAGACCATCAGCTTTATTGTTCTCTCGCCCTTGCTGGGCCTGCTATTTGGTTCGCTGATGATGTTAATCGTGTCCTGGATGTTTGTGCGCAGCACACCGCAGCGCGTGGACAAGTGGTTTCGGCGAATGCAACTCGTTTCTGCGTCTATGTATAGCCTGGGACATGGCGGCAATGATGCCCAAAAAACCATGGGTATCATCTGGATGTTGCTGATCGTGGCGGGCGTCACTACGGCGAATGATCCATTGCCCGTGTGGGTGATTGTGTCTTGTTATGTCGCCATTGGTTTGGGCACACTGTTTGGTGGCTGGCGCATCGTGAAAACCATGGGTCAGAAAATTACCAAGCTCAAACCCGTTGGTGGTTTCTGCGCCGAGACGGGGGGCGCTATCACGCTGTTTCTTGCCACAGGCCTGGGTATTCCTGTGTCCACTACCCACACGATTACGGGCGCTATCGTCGGCGTTGGTTCATCGCGCAAGATGTCTGCGGTTCGGTGGGGCGTGGCTGGCAATATCGTGTGGGCATGGATCTTCACCATACCGGCATCGGCTTTCATGGCCGCGATCGCATGGTGGGTTGGGCAGCAGTTCCTCTGAACTTTGCTGTTCTCTCCTGCACTGTTCTGCTCTGTTTACAGAAAAAACCTGCCATCGTCCGGCGGGTTTTTAATGGCATTAGGGATATGCTGAATTAATCCCCGCTTTATGGCGAGCCAGTATTGCTGTGCGACGCGGGAGCCTGCCAAATCAAAGGCACTCAGTCATTTCCCAAAGGAGAAATCTTGCGGTGGTTGATTAAGCAGTGCTTACTTAGTTCGGCCAATATCAGAGGACATCGCTCGCATGATCTGCGAGCCGGGAACGCTCTCCGCGCGCAAGCGTCACATGACCGCTATGTGACCAACCCTTGAATCGATCCACGACATAGGTCAGACCGCTGGAACCCTCAGTCAGGTAGGGCGTGTCAATTTGCGCGATATTTCCCAGACAGACAATCTTTGTGCTCGGTCCGGCGCGGGTGACCAGCGTCTTCATTTGCTTGGGTGTCAAGTTCTGAGCCTCGTCAATAATGAGGTACTTGTTGACGAAGGTGCGACCACGCATGAAATTCATGGATTTGATTTTGATGCGTGAGCGGATCAGCTCTTGAGTTGCAGCGCGACCCCATTCCCCTGCATCGGAATCGGATTTGTTGAGTACTTCGAGATTGTCATCGAAAGCACCCATCCAGGGGGACATTTTTTCTTCTTCAGTACCTGGCAGGAAACCGATGTCTTCTCCCACCGGTACCGTCACCCGGGTGACGATGATTTCGTTGTAGTGCTTGGTCTCGAGCACCTGAGCCAGTCCTGCGGCCAGCGCAAGCAGTGTTTTTCCGGTACCTGCCTGTCCGAGGAGGGTGACAAAATCGCACTCCGGATCCATCAGCAGATTGAGCGCAAAATTTTGCTCGCGGTTGCGCGCAGTGATGCCCCAGACATTATTCTTGCTATGACCATAGTCGCGCAGTGTGCGGATAACAGCAGTCTTTCCGTTGATCTGCGTGACCTGCCCATAGAATGAAGGCTCGCCATTGCGAGGCTCAAGATAGACAAACTGATTGACCAGCATGGCCGGAACCAAGGGACCGGTCACGCGGTAGAAGGTGCTGCCATTGCCCTGACGGGATTCCTGCCAGGATTCCATGCCTTTGCCATGGCGGTTCCAGAAATCATCTGGCAGCTGAAGGATGCCGGAATACAGTAGGTCGGTGTCTTCCAGCACATGGTCATTGAAGTATTCTTCTGCGGGCAGACCCAGCGCACGCGCCTTGATGCGCATGTTGATGTCCTTGGACACCAGCACCACGGGACGCTCCGGGAATAATTCCTGAAGCGCTCGCACCACCCCTAGAATCTGGTTGTCTGCCTTACCTTGGGGTAGGCCCTCCGGGAGGGTCCAGCGCCCAAGCCGCGTCTGAAAGTACAAACGGCCGCCAGCGTCCTTGTTGCCCAGTTTGTTGAGTGGTATGCCGTCGTCGATGGCCGCTTCTGAGATGTCGGCGACCAGAGCATCGAGCGAGCGCGATACCTGCCTTGCATTACGCGCAACCTCGGACATGCCTTTCTTGTGGTTGTCTAGCTCTTCCAACGTAATCATTGGAAGATAGACATCATGCTCAGCGAAGCGGAACAGAGAGGTCGGATCATGCATCAGCACATTGGTATCGAGCACGAATAATTTGGTCACGCCTTTTGTATCGGCCGTGCGACTGATTTGCGATTTGACTTTGGTGTCAGTGCGCGACTGCCGGGGGGACGAGCGCGACGGGGAGCTTGGCTCGTCTTTGGTTCTGGCCTCAATCACCCTTAATTCGGGCGCGGGGGCGCTTGGGACCAGTGACACGGCGGGTTTGACGGGCTTGCCTTTTTCTGCCTTCGGATAATCCACGGGGGAGAGCAATGCTGCGGGTTTGGATGGCATTTTAGGCAGTGGCATCAGGACCTCGTGAGGTGAAAATAAGGGGGGTGATTCCGGAGACGAACAAACTGCGGGGAGTAAGGTGCCGAACGATACGGAGAAAAAACAGAAAAGGCTGTTTGAGCAAAAGGCGCGAGCCCTTTTTCCCAAAACAGCCTCGAATATAAATAAATATTAAAAATCAATTACTTAGCTAAACCTGTCGTACCGAGTGAGCGGGCTTTAGTTCAGACTTTCGATTAATTCAAGAACTTCGTCCACATGGCCGGGAACTTTTACTCCACGCCATTCTTTCACTATTTTACCGGCAGCGTCAATGACAAATGTGGAGCGCTCAATACCGCGTACTTTTTTGCCGTACATGGATTTCATTACGATGACATCAAACAGCTTGCAGACTGACTCATCAGGATCGGAAATGAGTTCGAAAGGTAAGCCGAGTTTTTCCTTGAAGCCGACATGCGACCGGAGGCTGTCACGGCTGATGCCAAATATTTCGGCGCCGGCTTTGGTAAAGCGCGAATGCAGATCGCGAAATTGCAAGGCTTCAGTCGTGCAACCCGGCGTGTTGTCCTTAGGATAGAAGTACAGAACGAGGTTTCGGCCACGAAAATCAGCTAATCTGAATGGGGTTTGACCGGTCATCTCGGCAGAAAAATCCGGTACGGTCATATTGATGATGGATGGACGTTCGCTCAAAGCACGCTCCTCGAATTTTCTGTGAGATGTTGGTGTGCTGCGGTCAATTCAATTGTCTCGCTTGGTGGGCAGGATAAGCGCCAATGCGACCTTTCTCCCCTCGGCCATCAGGATGTTATAAGTTCTGCAAGCTGCCTGATTGTCCATGCACTCAAGCCCGATACGTCGTGCCATGAGGCTCGCCATCAATCCTGGGGTCAGGAATCGCTGGCGTTCCCCGGTACCCAGGATCACGAGGTCGGGCTCGGTGGCTGCCAGCACCTCGAAGTGGGCCTCCTGCAGCTGCTCGAAAGCGCTTACCGGCCAGGCGCGGGGAGCGACTTCTGGAAGCACCAGCAGGCTGTAATCGAAACGCTGCGCGTTGATCTCGATCCAGTCGGTCTCGTAGCCGGTAACGGTCTGGTATTGCTGAGTCTGGGTTGCGTGAAGCTTCATGATGCAAGGATTTTATCGCGATCGGCCCCGCGTCGGTTTGCCGCTTGGTCTTTCTGCCGGATTTGGGGCAAAATGTTCGTTTTTCGCGGTGCAACACCCGGCGCACCGTCCGCCCCAACGAATTCGAACCCAACCAAGGCCGTGAAGCTAATCCAGAAATCCAAGAAATTGGCAGATGTGTGCTACGACATCCGTGGGCCCGTGCTTGAAAAGGCGCGGCAAATGGAAGAGGAAGGCCACAAGATCATCAAGCTCAACATCGGCAACCTTGCGCCATTTGGTTTCGATGCGCCTGACGAGATCGTGCAGGATATGATCCGCAACATGGGCAACGCCGCAGGCTACACCGATTCCAAGGGCCTGTTCGCGCCTCGCAAGGCCATCATGCACTACAGCCAGCAGAAGAAAATCTCTGGCGTGACCATCGACGATATTTACTTGGGTAATGGTGCGTCGGAGCTCATCGTCATGAGCATGAACGCCTTGCTCAACAGCGGTGATGAAGTTCTAGTACCCGCGCCTGATTATCCGCTCTGGACAGCCGCCGTCAGTCTGTCTGGCGGCAATCCCATTCACTATGCATGTGACGAGCAGGCTGACTGGTACCCAGACATCGACGACATTCGCAAAAAAATCAACGCCAATACACGCGCAATTGTTGTTATCAACCCCAACAATCCCACGGGATCGCTCTATCCCGTTGAGCTTCTGCAGCAACTGGTCGAACTGGCACGGCAGCACCAGCTAATCATCTTTGCCGACGAGATTTACGACAAGGTGCTCTACGACGGCGCCACCCATACCTCGCTGGCCTCGCTGGCAGACGATGTACTGTTCATCACGTTCAATGGACTATCGAAGAACTACCGCTCTTGCGGTTACCGTGCTGGCTGGATGATGGTTTCCGGCGAGAAGAAGCACGCAAAAGACTATATTGAGGGTCTGAACATGCTGGCCTCAATGCGTTTGTGCGCGAACGTCCCCGGTCAGTTTGCGATCCAGACTGCGCTGGGTGGCTACCAGAGTATCAATGATTTGGTGGGGCCGGGGGGGCGGCTTCTCAAGCAGCGTGATCTTGCGCACAAGCTCCTTACTGACATCCCTGGGGTGACCTGCGTCAAGCCCAAGTCGGCACTGTACATGTTCCCTCGCCTTGACCCCAAAGTCTATCCCATTGAGGATGATCAGCAATTTGCCTACGACTTGCTGGCCGAGGAGCGTGTACTGATCGTGCAAGGCACAGGATTCAATTGCCCGACGACCGACCATTTCCGGGTCGTCTTCCTCCCCAATGTAGATGATCTCGCTGCGGCGATTGGGCGGATTGCCCATTTTCTCGAGGGCTACCGTCGCCACCATGCGACCTGACGTTCTGCGTGTCCCCCAATGCTGCGTAAAAAATGCGCTGATAAATAAATCTGTTTCTAAACGCTGAAAATGAAACCAATCAAAGTTGGCCTGATGGGCATAGGCACCGTAGGCACTGGAACTTACACTGTACTACTGCGCAATCAGGAAGAAATTCGGCGTCGTGCAGGACGCGCGATCGAGATTGCCATGGTCGCTGATCTTGATAATGATCGCGCCAGAGCTATTGTTGGTCCCGATATTGAAGTGGTGTCCGATGCCTTTCAGATTGTTGATAATCCTGATATCGACATCGTGATCGAACTGATCGGCGGGTACGGAGTGGCCCGCGAACTGGTCATGAAGGCCATCACGCATGGCAAGCACGTTGTCACCGCAAATAAGGCCTTGCTGGCGACGTATGGCACCGAGATTTTCCGTGCCGCGCAAGAACATGGCGTCATGGTGGCCTTCGAAGCAGCCGTTGCAGGTGGTATTCCCATCATTAAGGCACTGCGGGAGGGCCTGACAGCCAACCGTATCCAATGGATTGCAGGCATCATCAACGGCACCACCAATTTCATCCTCTCCGAGATGCGCGACAAGGGACTGGATTTCGACGTGGTCCTCAAGGAGGCTCAGCGCCTTGGCTATGCCGAGGCAGATCCCACCTTTGATATCGAAGGCGTGGATGCGGCACACAAGGCAACCTTGATGTCAGCGATTGCTTTCGGTATTCCGGTGCAATTCGACAAGGCCCACGTAGAAGGTATCACCAAACTCCAGGCCTCTGACATCCGCTATGCCGAGCAATTGGGTTATCGAATCAAATTACTTGGCATAGCGAGGCGTGCAGAGCAGGGCATTGAGCTGCGGGTGCACCCGACCCTCATACCCGCCAATCGCCTGATAGCGAATGTGGAGGGTGCAATGAATGCCGTTCTGGTGCAGGGCGATGCAGTAGGTGCCACTCTGTACTACGGGAAAGGCGCAGGGTCTGAGCCAACCGCTTCCGCTGTCATTGCTGATCTCGTGGACATTACGCGCCTTGCGACAGCTGACCCTGAGCACCGCGTACCTTACCTTGCTTTTCAGCCCGACGAAATGTCTGATACGCCCATCTTGCCGATGACCGACGTCACGACTAGCTATTATTTGCGCATACGGGTAGCTGACAAGTTGGGTGTGGTTGCCGACATAACCCGGATTCTGGCAGATTCCGCAATTTCCATTGACGCGATGCTCCAAAAAGAGCCGGGCGAGGGAGAAACCCAGACTGACGTCATCATCCTGACCCACGCAACAAAAGAAAAACATGTCAACAAGGCCATTGCAGCCATTGAGGCTTTGTCCACCGTCGCGGGTGAAGTAACCCGCATTCGGCTCGAATCGCTCAGTTAGGCGCATGGCACTATGCACCGCATGCTGTGCATGTTTGATTGTCGATGCGATAATTCGCATCGGTAGGTCGAATGGTAGTAGGTCAGGATCATGAACCTGACGATCAATTGAATTTGCTGGCTGTCTGCTTCAGGCTATCAGAAATTTCCTTCATTAATGCACTGTAGGTCGATGCAGTGATCGTGTATCTGGCGATATTGAATTGCAGCTTGAGTAACTCTGCCTGAGTCATGTCGCCGCCAGTGCCCAAACTGCCTAAAGCCTTGACAACATCCGCCTCCATCGATGTCATTTTAGGATCGACAACGCTATAGACGTTATCTAGGTTTACTTTTTCTACGGCCATGGAGCTCTCCTTGGTTAGTTCGTTTAATGTTTTGACGCGATGTACATTTTCATTGCAGATTCGGCAGCTTCAATAGAACCGAGTCCTCCAACAATCGTTTCGTAAGTATCTCGGCTGTGCAACTGCTGCTTGGCTGCTTCCAGCCGTGTCTTCATGCCATGCAGGCACGAAAGAATTTCGCCGGCCAGGACATCATCAGTGTCTGCCTCCAGCCAGTCCAGCAGTCCACCCGGCAGGGTTTCATGATCATCGTTTTGCATGCTTACCTCGCTATACGAAATCGCTCAGCACCTTCGAAAATAATCTCATTGTCCTTGATGATCAGTAAAGTATTTCCATTGATATCTCCTCCGCGAGTTACTCTATCGCCAGACTCTGTCATTACGAATGGCATGATGCCTCCGACAATCGCTTGGACATGAACAGGCGGCTTGCGCGACGTTTGTTTTATCATCGCCCTAACAGGAAGAATTTTTCCGTATTGCTCACTGAACTTAACAATGAGTGCTTCCCAGCGCTGTATTTCTTCGTCGCTGAGCGAGCCTCGCAATACAAACTCGGGCTGCTGATCAGTGATTTGCAATTTCTTTAGCAAACCCGCATTGGCTAACTGCTCTTGCAGCAGTGGCGGTAAATCTTCGGCCAACAAAACGGAGGAATGAACATGCTGTAATCCCGGAACACCAGCTGTCAGCAATTGAATGGCAGACTCGCGCCCACTGGAGGTCAGCACAGCACCCTCCAAGGTAAGCACGCCCGCGATGACACTCGCGACCCGTAGCTTCCCACGGTTAGGATCAACTTTCTCAGCGAGCAAATGCACCGCAGTATCCATTAGTGCCGAATCGGCTTGCAAATTGACATGGGGTGCTGGTGACACCTGGGCTAGTGCCTCTTGCAAAGATTGTTTGGTTTGATCGTCAGGTACAAATCCCCGAACCAGGACCTTCTGATGATGCGTTACGCTGATCTCAATCGAAGATCCAACACCGCTGGCAGCAACAATATCGCGAATTTTTCTCATCGTAGGTGGCTCCGCTACCGCTAAATTTGAACTCAAGGGCAGCTGCCGTCGTTGCGTCTCGTCGCTAGTCACGGACGTCAGGAATATCAGCAGGCCGACACCTGAGACAAGCAAGGCGGCTAGCGAAATAATAAAAAGTTTTGTTTTGCTAGACGGCTTATCACTGAGGTGGGCAGACTTTACAAGAACGGTTTCCGCCTCTTTTAAAGGTTCTGCCGGCGGCGAGGGATGCATCATGGGTATCACATCTGCCGGGCTGGGCCAGTCAGCTTCGACACCATCAACCGAAATCCATATTCCGCCAATTTCCAGTGGCATCCCAAGGATCAATGCCGTGTTTTGGGCAAGTTCATTACCCTGCGCATCACATATTTTTCCCTCAATCGGCGTGATGAAGGCAGTTGCTCCATCAAAACTGAGTCGGGCGTGACACAGCTCGATTTTTGGGCCACTCAGGATAATCATGCAATCATCACCTGAGCCTAGGTCATAGTCCCCCGGGGCCAGCATTAGCCGACTCCCAGCCTGCGGCCCTAGAAGTACGCGGAGCTCAATTTGCTGCTGTAGCGATTCAAGACTGGGCTCGAGTTTCATGATGGTGTAATTGCTAATTTATTAACATACGATTAGAATGGACCCCGACCCATCAAGGAGTGTCATTCGATGTCAATACAGTCTGAAGTTCGGAATCAGATTCTCATAGTGAGGCCTCTCGACAGGCTGACCAAGGTGAATACTCGTGAATTCGAAGAGTTTCTCCTGAATGCACTTGATGAAGGTTTTCGAAACGTGATTTTCGACTTTTCACAACTCTCCTTGATGTCCAGTGAGGGGCTACTTACTATCCTGAACCTCATCAAAGAGATACGCAGCAAAGGGGGTGAAGTCGTTTCGGTTGGCTTTAAGCCGAAAGTTCGCCCTCTTTTTGCTGTGAGTGGCATGTTCGCCTTACTTGAAGAAAGTGAAGACCTGCCTGCTGCGATAAACCATCTGCAGCTGCGAGACACGGCCTTTACCAACGGCGAAGGGCCCGGCTGAAAGTGTTTCAGTGAATTCATATCTCTACACGCGCAAGGGGCTGAATATTGACCTCCTGCGTCAATTCTTGATACGACAGCACAGGTAACTCATACAAATCTTGCTCTATCAACTTACGCATATAATTTCTGACCATATTCATCGCTATGCCATAAAGCCAGGTTGAGAGCTTGGAGTCTCCGCGAAAACTGCTGATGGTACGAGCGGCTTCCACGAATGCTTGTTGCGTGATGTCGGCGGCG
>OMID01000120.1 GCA_900299005.1 Oxalobacteraceae bacterium | reverse complement strand
GCCGAGGCGGCGAAGGTGGGGCATCTGATCGCCGATGTACTCGACAACCCGCATGATGCGGCCACCATCGAGCGCGTGAAGGCCGAGGTGAAAAAACTCACCGATGCGTTTCCGGTGTATCCAACGTAATCCTGCGGCATTCCCCCACGCCTCCGGAGAAGGGGCGACAACGATTATTCACATACCCTGAACCGAGATGGAAGGAGAACCTCATGGCTGGACGTAATTTCCTGTTTGTACCCGGACCGACCAACCTGCCCGATCGCGTCTTGCGAGCAATGGTGGTGTCGATGGAAGATCATCGCTCGCCGACCTTCCCCTTGCTCACCCGCGAGATCATGCCCGGCTTGAAAAAGATTTTCCGTACCGAACAGGGCACACCGTTTGTTTTTCCCTCGTCAGGTACCGGTTGCTGGGAAGCGGCGGTAACGAATACGCTCTCACCGGGCGACCGTGTGCTTGCCGCTCGCTTCGGGCAATTCAGTCATTTGTGGATTGACATGTGCACAAGGCTCGGTCTTGATGTGCAGATCGTCGACTGCGAGTGGGGTACCGGCGTGCCGCTGCAGCAGTACGCCGACATTCTCAAGGCCGATACCGCGCATCGCATCAAGGCCGTGCTGGCCTGCCACAACGAAACCGCGACCGGCGTGACCTCGGACATCGCAGGCGTTCGCGAAGCGCTCGACGAGGCCAAGCATCCTGCGCTGCTGTTTGTCGATGCTGTTTCCTCGTTGGGATCCATCGATTTTCGTTTCGATGACTGGGGCGTGGACATGGCGGTCTCGGGTTCACAAAAAGGTCTGATGCTGCCAGCGGGCCTCGGCATTTTGTGCGCCAGCCCGAAAGCGCTGGAGATGCGCCACACCGCGCAGCTCAAGCGCTGCTATTTTGATCTGAACGACATGATCAACGCGAACGCGACAGGCTACTTCCCCTACACACCTGCCTTGTCGCTGATGTATGGGCTCATTGAATCGCTGAAGATGATTGAGGAAGAAGGTCTCGACAACATCATCGCCCGGCATCATTACCTCGCCGAGGGCGTTCGTGCTGCGGTAACCAAAGGCTGGGGCTTGAAGCTGTGTGCGAAGGAGGCCAAATGGTACTCGGACACCGTGTCGGCCGTGATGGTGCCCGAAGGCGTGAACGGTGCCGAGGTCATCGCCCATGCTTTCAATCGCTACAACGTGTCGCTGGGAGCCGGACTGTCAAAGGTTGCAGGCAAGCTGTTCCGTATCGGTCACCTGGGCGACATGAATGAGGTGCACCTGATGGCTGCCATCGTGGGTGCCGAGATGGCCATGCTGGATTGCGGCATCAAAGTCACGCCGGGGAGTGGCGTGGCCGCTGCCGGTGACTACTGGCGTCACCATGCTGCGCCGTCCGGGTTGCTCGTGCGCGGCACTTCCCACAATCACAAGGATACGCATGCAACGCATAGTCTTCCTCGATCGGAAGTCGTTAAAGGCTGAGGTCAGGCGCCCGAACTTCCCCCACCAGTGGGAAGAATATCCGCAGACGCTGGCGCCTGAGGTTGCCAGCCGGCTTGCGGGCGCGACGGTTGCGATTACCAACAAGGTACCGATCCGTCGCGCAGCACTGGAGCAGTTACCCGATCTCAAAATGATCGCCGTGGCGGCCACCGGTTATGACGTGATCGATATCGATGCCTGCCGCGAGCGCGGGATTGCGGTGGCAAATATTCGCAACTATGCGGTGCACACGGTACCCGAGCACACTTTTGCGATGATTTTCGCTTTGCGCCGCAACCTGATTGCCTACCGCGAGGATGTGCTGCGCGGTCGCTGGCAGGCGCAGGATCAGTTCTGTTTTTTTGACCATCCGATTCAAGATCTGCATGGCAGTACTCTCGGCATTTTCGGCGAGGGTGCGCTGGGTCAGGCAACCGCATCAATCGCACGCGCCTTGGGCATGCGGGTGCTGTTTGCCGATCACCCGCCGCCCAAGGCGTCGGGGGTGGAGTTCACCGATCCCGAGATCGTATTGGCCGAATCGGATATCATTTCTCTCCACTGTCCTCTGACGCCAGCCTCTCGACATTTCATCGGCATGGAGCAGCTCAAGAAGATGAAGCGCAGCGCGATCCTGATCAACACCGCGCGCGGCGGTCTTGTCGATGAACACTCGCTCAAGACCGCTTTGGAGGCAGGACTGATTGCTGGCGCCGGGTTTGACGTACTGACCCAAGAGCCTCCGAAAGAGGGTAATCCGCTGCTCGAGCTGCGTATGCCCAACTTCATCCTCACGCCGCATGTCGCATGGGCCTCCGACGGCGCCATGCAATTCCTTGCGAACCAGCTGATGGACAATATCGAAGCCTGCATCGCCGGCACACCACAGAACCTGGTGACCTGAAAGCGGCGACGCGTTACCCGTAAAATCGAGGTCGATGAAAAAGATGAACCATAATACGGTCGGCGCGAGGCTGCGTGCTCGGGCCACCTTTATGTATCTTTAATCACCGGCAGGGAGCTTGCATGACATTCCGCACGACATTCCGCATGACGTTTTATTCTTTCAGTCTGGGTGCACTCCTGACGTTCTTGCCGGGTGCTGCAGTTGCGCAGTCTGTAGATTTCGTCGAGCCGAAACAGGGGGATACGGTACCGTCAACATTCACGGTGCGGTTCGCGGTCGAGGGCATGGCAGTCGCTCCGGCGGGCGACATGACCGCAGGTACCGGGCATCATCACCTGCTGATCGATACCGCAGATATCGAAGAAAATGTAGCGATACCGATGGATGACCAGCATCGCCATTTTGGCAAAGGTCAGACCGAAACCTCCATCACTCTGACGCCCGGCAAGCACCGCCTGACCATGCAGTTTGCCGATGGTGCTCATCGCTCGTATGGTGCCAAGTATCGTAAATCGATTGAGGTGACGGTGAAATAAGCGGCATGGCCGCGTTCGGCATTGGCTTGCCAGAGATCGTGCCTACGGCACCCTCGCGGTATCAGCGCGATAGTGGGGCTGGTGCTCAGGCTTTAACGTCGAGCGTGAGTCCCACCTGCCCGTAGCGGGCACCGAAGGTCTGCTGGCGGTCATTGCGGCCGGGTTCGTAACTCGTGCCCCGGTCAGCCTCCAGCATGGGGCTTTCCTGGGGGCGCTGGCGGGCGCCAACCGGGCCAGGCTCAAGCGATACCGGTTTCGCGATGCTGGTGGCCGGTCTTGTCGAGGGCGGCGGCGAATAGGCAATCCGGTTGACCGTGGCAGCGGTCGTGGCCGAGGCGTTGTAGGTGTCCATGGCGGTCATTCCAAGGGCGATGGCAGCAGTCCGAGATCCGATTCTAAAATAAGCGCGGCCAGCATCGCTGGTTTTCAGCGTGGCACCGTATGCGGCCAACAAGCCTGGCCCGCCGATCCGTGCGCAGGCTGGCCTCAAAAGTGGCCTCAAACTCAGGTCGCTATTGGTCGATTATCCTTGCCCGAGCCCACGTCTTTTCCCGACGCCGTGACACGACTCCTTCTTGCCTTGCTGCTGCTGACTGTGCTGCCTGCCAGCGCGGAATGGCGCTTGCTGATTGTGACCGCCGCAGAAGATACCTATTACGTAGACCCAGCGACCAAGACCCGGGGCAAGAAACCTCGAGTGACAACGCTACTCAACGGGCGCAGCCGCGAGACGCGCATGTCCAACAAAGTGGTGTGGGAGGCGGATTGCGAGAAGCGCCGGGTGCGTGCGCTGTCGCGTATTGGCTATGAGAAGCGCTACTTTCAGGGGAAGGTGGTGTTCCGCGATAAGCACCCGGGGGATCCGGTCTTTCCGCTCCCGGGCTCTCCCACAGAGAAGCTGTTCATCTACCTCTGCGGCTTCAGACCCTAGGGTGATGCTGAAAAAACCCCGTTTTATGGCGAGCCATCACCGCTGTGCGACGCAGGAGCCTGCCACCTACAGGCACAGGCTTGCCGCTATTTCTCCAAGGAGAGATCTTGCGGTGTTTAATGAAGCGCTTCCCTGGCGCTTTACTTCGGATAGTGCTGCTTCATGCATTCCTCGAAGCGTCGATCACGCAGCCCGACCGGTCCGAGTCGAAGATTGGGGAATTTGAATAGCCAGTCGATCTCTGCGTACCATGCGTCCAGCGCAGGCGGTTCCAGCTCACGCTGGTTCGCGATCTGGCGCGCATTGTCCTTGATCTGATTTTTTGTGTAGCCCTTCTTGCGCTCGTAGGCAAAGGCCTCCGCATTGGCGGCGATGGATTCGCACATCCGTCGTACTTCGGTGCGCACATCGGCGTGGACGCTTGTATGCGGCGAGAGCAGTAACAGGGCTAGGAAAATCAGCAGGGCAGGCATGAGATCCTCTTACAGCGGTTCGGTAGACAAACAGACTGGTTATAATCGGCAGCTGAGCCTGTTTTCTTGAATGGCTATCCCCGACAGAACAACAAGAACAAGGAGGAATCTATGTCAACCCCCGAGCCGGCATGGCTGGAAGTCGCCGTAAACGGGCCGTGGTCGCGGCAGCGCCAGCCGGGCATCCCGGTGACGGCAGACGAGATCGTCACTGAGGCGCTGGCCTGCGCGGATGAAGGTGCATCGATCATTCATTTTCATGCCTATGATCCGGTCACTGGCAAGCAGCGAGACGATTACGATATCTATGCGCCTATCATCGAGCGCATTCGTGCCAAGGCCGATGTGATTTGCTACGGCACGCTGCCCTTCACCGGCGACGTGGACTCGCCCAACCCGCTCTCGCCGACGCAGCGTTACGCTGCTGTGGACAAACTGGTGCGCGCCGGCCTGATCGAGTGGTCGGTGGTGGATCCCGGCTCGACGAATATCAGCCGCTACGAAGAGATCCCCTCCGGGAAGGAAGGCTTCATCTACACCAACCCGGAGAGTCATGTGCGCCATGGGCTATCGCTGGCACAGAACCACGGCATCACGCCATCGTATGCGATCTATGAACCGGGCTTCATTCGTCTTGGGGCAGCGCTGCACCGCGCCTACCCCGGCGCGCCGGTACCGGTATTTCGCATGATGTTCTCGGATCATCTGACCTTTGGTTTCCCGCCTCGCGACTGGGCACTGCACGCCTACTTGTCGCTGCTAAGCGAGGAATGTCCCTCGGCGCCGTGGATGGTGGCAGGCTTGGGCGTCGAGATCGATCCGCTGATTGAGCCGGCGTTGGGGCACGGTGGGCACGTTCGTGTGGGTCTGGAGGATGCCCCCTTCGGCCATGCCGTTAGCAATATCGAACAGGTGAGGGCGGCACGCAAAAAGATCGATGCTTCGGGCCGCAAGCTGGCCAGCGCCAGCGACGTTCGGCGCAGGCTCGCTGGCTCGGCGTCGGACTGATAGAATCGGCGGCATGCGCAAGTTTGCCGCCATCCTTCTGTTGCTGCTGATCCCCCTGCAGTCCTCGTGGGCTGCCGTCGCCTGCTATTGCCAGCATGAGCAGGGCGATTCGGTTCGTCACTTTGGCCACCATGAACACCAGCACGAGTCCGCCAAAGCAGCGCAACCCGGCGCAGCTGTGGCTGACGCCGACTGCGGCCTGTGTCAGGCGGGCTTCCTCACCGCGATGATGATCGAGCCTCGGATGTCGATAGCGGTGCTCAATGTCATCGGTCCAGCCGAACCGGTTGACTCCCAAGCGGCCTCCCCCCCGCTCGATCTGCCCGAACGTCCCAACTGGTCCTGAGTACCTTTTTACTGGCCCTCACAGACGCGTTCGTACTTGCGCGATAGCAAATGACCCATCGCGCTTTGGATCACACTTCACCGCAAGCACGCCGTTCGCACACCTGCCGCAGGTGAGCTCTGTGCCGGCCACCTCAGAACTGGTAGTCACAGGAGAGCGGGATGCCCAAGCCGACAGCACCATCAAGACACTCGACAACATGGCCACTCGTCCTTGCGGGGCTGGCGCTGGCCTTCATGGCCGCAGTGCCCCTGTCTCTTATACACATCTCCGAGCCCACG
>OMID01000119.1 GCA_900299005.1 Oxalobacteraceae bacterium | reverse complement strand
TTGTCGACTCCTACGGCAGCTACACTGCGGCCGCGGTCGAATTGTCGGTCAAGGGCTCGGTGATTGATATCCAACGCGTCGCCGTGGCGATCGATAGTGGTCATGTGGTGCATCCGGATGCGGTCAAGGCCCAGATTGAAGGAGGCGTGATCTGGGGCCTTTCAGCGCTGATGTTCGAAGACATCACCATAGAAAAAGGCGCGGTCAAGCAAAGTAATTTTGGCGACTATCCACTTGCCCGCATGCCACACGCCCCCGAGGTCATCAGTGTGATCGTCCCCAGCGGCGGCTTCTGGGGCGGTGTCGGCGAGCCACCAATTGGGGGCGTGATACCCGCTGCGATGAATGCGCTGTACAGCGCAACGGGCAAGCGTATTCGCTCCTTACCCCTGAAGCTGCACGGTTTCAGTTACAAAGCCTGATCGATATCGCGCAGCGCTGGAAGTGCTGCGCGATCATGGTTTCGCCGACAGCTGCCTGAAATCCTTTTCGTACGTAGCAAGCTTGTCTCGGGCACGCATGCGTTGCTCAACGTGAGTGAGCTGGTGCAGTCCGGCGAGATTGGCGCAGGCCTCCAGCTGCAGCACGCGCTGCATGGCGGCTACGCGCGGATCATCCGGGCGAAGGGAACGATCTATCACGCCCTGAATCTCGGCTTCCGCATCCGACTGTCCCAAGCGCTGGCGAATGATGTGCTCCAGCGTAGCCAGTATTAGCTGCTGTCTCGTCTGGCGACGCTCCCAGGCAAGCTGCGGGTCCCATGAAGAGCGTTGCACGGCCTGCCGGATGAACTCTCGCTGCCCCTGATGCAGCCTTCCATAGTAAGACTCGGCGCGTTCGCTCCATTCGTCGAGGCGTTGACGTGTCCGCTTCTCGGCAGGCACATCCAGCCATTTTTCTCGCCACGCACGGTCTTCTTCCGCAAACCGACGTCGCAGATGCTGCAGCTGCGACGGCTCGAGCTGGCGCGCCAGACCGGCAAACAGAGGCACAGCCTGTCGCAACAGCGAGTCCAATCGGGCGAGGGAACTATCGATGTTCTCGCACACCTGCACGTTAGAGATATCGCCGGCACTTTGTCGGGAGAATGCCGCCGCAAGATCGGCATAGACTGGCAACTCCGTCTGCCGGTGCCATCGATGAAACTGTCGCAGTTCTTCCCTGAGCCAGCGCGATTGCGAGGCATTCAGGGCCAGTTGACGGTCTTGCCACCATCGCAGCTCAGGCTCGGCCTGGTCGTAGCCGAGCTGGAAGGCACTGCAGCCACCCAGGATCGCCAAGATCGCTACAATCAGCCAACGGCATAATCCCTGTCCGACAGCGTTCACAAGGCTCCCAAAATGACAATTAACGTACTCGGTACCCCACTCAAACCCTGCTCCACCGATCCGATGACCGGCTATTTCCGGGATGGCTGCTGCAATACCGACGACACCGACCGCGGCTCGCATGTGGTGTGCGCCGAGATGACCGAGGAATTCCTGATTTTCTCAAAACAACGCGGTAATGACTTATCAACACCCCGCCCAGAATTTCGCTTCCCTGGCCTGATGCCCGGCGACCGCTGGTGCCTGTGCGCGCTGCGCTGGAAAGAAGCGTTCGACGCGGGCGTGGCACCCCAGGTCGTGCTCGACTGCACCCATGCCAATGCACTCAAATACATTGATCTCAGACACCTGCTCGAGTATCAACTGCAAGATTAACTGCGCGCTGGGCCGCGCTGCGGTGCATGCTATCTACCGTCAGTTGATGCCGCGCCCTCAACTAAAGTCTGTCTATCGTCTGCCCATCTTGCCAGCCACAAGCAAAGGGTCAGCGCCTTCGTTCGATTGATAATAACGCCTGTCATGCAAACCTATTTGTCGCTGTACTTTCTGACGCTGGCCGCCATCTCGCTCGGTCTGCTGCTGGCCTCCCTCCCGTATCTGGGCGCTCGCATCGAGGCGCGCCCCCACCCCTTGTGGGCGCTGTCGCTGACCCTGTTCGCCTCGTCACTTGGGCTATTTGCCTGGCTGGTGCCTCAGATTACTCAGCTCGACATCCCACGATTCGGCCTGACCACGCTGGCCAACACATTACTCATTGCCGCTGCCATCCTTCAGGCCGCGTTCTTCCATCACCTTAACAACAGAGAAAAATCCCCCCCCTATGTTCTGATGACGGTGACGATCGTTGTATTTGCATTGGTGTTTGATTGGGTGCGTCTAAGACTGGATTTTGATAGTCGCGTCATTGTGGCGGCCGGCACCGTTGCTCTGGCACTTGGCTGGCAGCTCCACGAGATACGCCGTCTTCGAATAACCGAACCCACCTATCACATGGACTTCCTTTGGTGGGTCACTGCGGGTGAATTGGCATGTGCCTTGACCAGACTGGCGGCCGCGATGAGTAACCAGACCCGCGTGTTCACTTTTGATCAGATACCCGCCTTGCTCCTGATTTTCACGTTGCTGAACTGTCTGCTGAGCATGCTCTCCTATGTCGGCATCAGCAACTACTGGGCAGAGAAAATCTCGCTAGAGCGAGCCCGATTGATACTGGAGAGCGCCGAGATCAAAATGCTGGTCGAGGAAAAAAACCGACTGATCCTGAGGCTGATGGCAGCGAACAAGACAGCTGCCACCGGCGCACTGTCTGCGACATTGGCACACGAGCTCTCCCAGCCACTGACCTCGCTGCACATCAACCTTGGGGCGTTGCGACGCGAGTCGCGATCTCAGCAGTCTCAGCTGGATCGTGAGCATCTGCTGGAACAGTGCATGGACAGCGCGCGACGGCTCAATGAAGTGCTGGCGACCTTGCGCAGCATGTTCATCGACAAAAGTGAAAGCCGACAGAATGTTGATGTGCGCCAGATGCTGGAAGCCGTGCGCGGTCTCGTTGCCCAGGAGGCCAGTCGTTCGGGCGTCCATCTGCGCATTGAAGTCGAGGACGAACTACAGGTTCGTGGCCGCCAGAGCGAGCTGCAACATGCACTGTTGAATCTGGTGATCAATGCCATTCAAGCGCTGCAAGACACTGTGATCGAGGATAAACTCATCATCCTCTCTGCTAAAACCCATGCTGAAGATGTTTGCATCCGAGTGATCGACAATGGCCCAGGTATTGAGGAAAGCAAGATCCGTCGTCTGTTCGAACTGGTTGATTCCGAAAAACCCGAGGGCATGGGCATAGGTCTCTGGATCTGTCGTCATATTGCCGAGCGCCACGAAGGACGCATCGCCTATCGTCACCATCATCCTACTGGCGCGATTTTCGAAATCACACTGCCTTACGAGCGCAAGCAACACTCACCTGCATAATTCAGCACCTCGCCATGACAAACAAAAAACACCCCCCCAACACCAAACCTGAGCGTCAGCCGGGTCAAGTACGCCTAGGCAGAGAGTCGCTCTCCAAAGTTTTTCGGTCAGCAGGCGGCAGTGAATTGTCATCGCACCACAACGCTCGCCAAGGGCCGGCCGGTAGCGACCCTGCAAGCGGGCCGCGACTGCTAAAGGAAATCACTGATGGAATCGGTCCGAAGCAGTCTCTTGACATACCAACGCCCCTGTCTGGCCCGACTTTGCACACCGAACTGAGCGACGCTGCAGGAACCACCGATCTGCGAGAGATGCGGGATAGCACAGGACCGATCGTCCCGCGAGAGAGGCTGGAGGATTACGACTACGTACCAGGTGAACCTAAGCTCTCTTCAAGCCCATTGTCAAACAATACGCGTGAGACAGCAAAACATGAAACGCCCGCTCAGGCGACCACGATTCGTCTGGACACTTACAGCATCCAGATGGAAGAGCGCTTGGCCAGTGTCAAAGCATCCCAAAAAGAAACACTGGAAAAAATGAAACAGCTGCAAACCGACGAGCAGCCAGCGACCGACTCTGCGACGGCAACGCTGTCGTCGACGAACGACGCGCAGGCAGCGACTATGGCGCACACGCTGCTCGATCGCCATCTTCTACCCGTGTCGGCGCTACACCCGGCGATCAGGACGACCGTCGCCTCGCATCATCGGGATATCGTGGATGAAGTCATCCAGGCCATCGAGAAGCACAAGGTGGTCGTGATTGGCATGGGTGGAAACCCCTTCGTGTCGCGTGCCCGAAAGCTGTTGAATCAACAAGCAATCGACCATCACTATCTGGGTTATGGGAATTATGTCAGCGGTTGGCGTCGTCGCAATGCGCTGAAGATGTGGACCGGTTGGCCAACTTTCCCGATGATTTTCATCAGTGGCGTTCTGATTGGCGGCTATCAGGAATTACAACGACTCATGCGCGCGGATACGCCTTAAGGCATGGTATCGGGTCTATCTTTTCGGCGATAAAAAACTACCCGCGTGATCTCAAGATCAGGCGGGTAGTTTTGTATCTTGACCCGTCATCAGGCGGGGCATGAACCGACGCGCTGTACGCGCGCCCGCTCAAGCATGGGTCAACGCCTTTTGATCAAAGCAGATTCCAACTGATCGACTTCAGCAAGCTCCGCAGCCCACAAAGGCATTCTGCCTCGGCCTGTCCAGGTCTGCTTTTTGTCTTCCGGATTTCTGTATTTCGGCGCGATTTTAATACCCGCCAGCTTGCTGGTACGTTTGGCTTTGGAACCTGCAGGACGCCCGCGCTTTTTCGCGGTAGCAGGTGTTGCCGCAATCGTGTGTGCCGCTGCTACGGCTTTCTCAATTACCGCGACGATGCGGTTCAGATTTTTTTTTGTTTCCTTGTCGAGAATCACGTGCTCCAATTGCTCGATAGCAATTTTTTGCTTTTGTAATTTCTTGAACTGATCTTCTACAGATAATCTAGCCATGGCGAACTCACTACTAAAAAAAGAGCGCCAATACTAAATCATTCAGAATATATTTGCACTGTAATTTATTGTTTATTTACTCTCATTAACTTATTTTTTTAATAAAAAAATTGATTTATTTTTGTTGAAATTAAACAATTTTCTTTAAAGAATTTTAAATATCAAGAAATGGCAACGAGGCTGGCTTGCCATAAAAAGGGTTGATTCGATATCCCGTGACCATGTGTTCAAAATTGAAGATAGCTGCCTCATTGATAGGGCCGACTTAGCAGAGCACAACCTGGCGACTTGCAGAGTGAACTATTCAGGATTTCGTTGCCCGATTGCCCTGCCTTCCTGCCGAATTGGCTCGATCAACCCGCTCTCGGCACCTGTTGTCGACAGGCGGTCCTGAGGCTGATATCGCAGTGCGGTGCGCTCCCAATGCAGGATTCGCCCGAACCCAAGGTCAGAGCAGCGATAGTCTGCTAACGGGGAAGCCGATACCGTGGCGATGTCGAGCACCCATACGCCTGTCGCTGTGGAAGAAAAAACGATGAGAACGGCGCGACGGAAAGGATTGGTCAAATCCACCGCTCACATAGGTGGGCCTTCAAAGCCTTGTGCTGGAGGCGCGCGCTGGACGAGTCCCCCCAAAGCCCCAGGAAGGCGAAACTGGAAAGAAAAACGGGTTAGTGCTTGTGACACTAACCCGTTGATTTTGAAGCGTTATCTTTGGCGCGGCCGGCAGGAATTGAACCCACGACCCCTTGGTTCGTAGCCAAGTACTCTATCCAGCTGAGCTACGGCCGCGAAGGTCAAAATTATAACACCAGAAAACTGTTTCGGGAATGCTGGCCCACCCGACCTAGCACCACGCCGGGGAGACGCCGAACAAGAACCGATCTCGTTAGCTCGGTTGCGGCGTTACCAATGCCCTGCCCTGCGTCTGTACTGTCTGCGACATTGCCGCCTTGCCATTAACCTAACAAGCCAGATTCTGATCCGACGTCTTGGCCTTCCCACCTGATCCTAGTGTTTGGGTCGATACAGATCGTGACCCGCCTCATGAATCTGCTGGCGCAGCGCACGACGTTCTTCCGGGGACAGGCGAGGCGGACGCCGCTCTTCGTCGCGATGACGGGCATCCTCAGGGCGACGCTCGCCCGCCGGCGCCTCGCGGGGCCGCTCGGGCGCAGGGCGCTGCTCCCCGCCCTGCGCGGGAGGCGCGGCAAACGACAAGCCCTGTGCGCTGAGCAGAAGAGACAGTCCGCAAGTAATCAGTCTGAACTTCATCAAAAATTAGGAAAAAACCGGCTTGACGAGCTGGGGTGCAGTGTAAACCCATCGTCCGGGCACCCCAGGGGAAGGCAGCGGCAGACTTTGTAAAGCTTTGTAATCATTGCCTTACCGCACACGGTGATTGACAAGTTCGAAGTTACCATAGGGTCATGAACTCGACAAATACAACCCGCCCGGTGCCCTCTCGCCGAACCCGGAGTGGTCAGGCGAAGATTTTGGTGGTGGATGATGATGCGCGGCTGCGAGATTTGCTCAAGCGCTTCCTCAGTGAGCACGGCTTCGCGGTGTTTGTCGCGTCCAATGCACTGGAGATGAACCGTATCTGGATTCGAGAGCGCTTTGATCTGCTGGTGCTGGATCTGATGCTACCGGGCGAGGACGGTATGTCGATCTGCCGCAGGCTGCGCGGCGGCGATGATGACACGCCCATCATCATGCTAACTGCCAAGGGCGAAGACGCTGACCGCATTGCCGGACTTGAGATAGGTGCGGATGATTATTTGCCCAAGCCTTTCAATCCGCGTGAACTGCTGGCCCGGATCGGCGCGGTCATGCGCCGATCGGCAGTCGCCGAGATCCCTGGCGCTCCCTCGGATCATGAAGAAATTTACCAGTTTGGCGAATTTGAATTCGATCTCGGCAAACGCGCGCTGACCAAATCCGGGCACCCCGTAGCTTTGACCAGCGGCGAATTTTCGGTGCTGAAGGTCCTTGCGCGGCATGCACGCCATCCGCTATCTCGCGAAAAACTCATGGAGCTTGCCCGAGGCCGTGAATATGAAGTCTTTGACCGCAGCCTTGATGTGCAAATCTCGCGATTGCGTAAGCTGATTGAACCCGATCCTTCAGCGCCTCGCTACATACAGACAGTCTGGGGGCTGGGCTATGTATTCATCCCCGACGGACAGCGGCAGTGAATCACGGCACAGGTCGATATCGGATATGAAAAACGGCTTGTTCTGGCGCACCTTTGTACTGCTTGCTTTCTTGATCGCCGCCAGTATGGCCGCGTGGGTTGCGAGTTTCCGCATCGTCGAAAGAACACCGCGTGGTGAGCAGCTAGCGGCACAAGTGGTGTCGATTGTCACGATAACGCGAGCCGCGCTGCTGCACTCAGCTCCCGCGCTGCGTCGTGAACTGCTGTTTGATCTGGCGAGCACACAGGGCATACGTGTCTACCCGCGTGAAGAGGACGATGACACCGAACCCATGCCCGACACCGAGCTGATTCGGGTGATCGAGGAGTCTGTGCGCATGCGCCTCGGCGAGGATACGCACTTTGCCGGATATGTGAATGACATTCGTGGTTTCTGGGTCAGCTTCCGGATTGATGATGACGATTACTGGCTCATGCTCGACCGCGATCGCGTTGAACGCGCCTCGGGCGCGCAATGGGTAGGCTGGGCAACCATCACACTACTTCTATCGCTGGTCGGCGCAGCCTTCATCAGCCGCCTGATCAACGAACCCTTATCGCGACTCTCGTCTGCCGCGCGCTCCGTGGCGCGCGGCGTCACACCCGCACCGCTGCCAGATGCCGGCCCTGCTGAAATACGCGAGGCGAACCATAGTTTCAATCAGATGGTGCAAGACCTGAATCAAGTTGAATCCGACCGCGCCGTTATCCTCGCGGGCATTTCACATGATCTGCGAACGCCGATTGCGCGGATGCTGCTCGAGGTAGAGATGGCCGGGCTCTCTGAGGAGGCACGCAAGGGCATGCAATCGGATCTGGCTCAGATGGAAGCAATCATTGCCCAGTTTCTTGATTACGCAAGACCCGTCGAACCTGCCAGCTTCACCGAGGTTGACCTGAGCGAGACACTCAAAAAAATCGCCACTGAATCTGCTCGCCATGCCGACTTGCGCATCACCCCTCAGATTGCCGGTGGCCTCAGGGTGCGCGCCAACCTCACCGAACTGGAACGCGTGATCATTAATCTGATCGAGAACGCGCGTCGATATGGCAGGACGGTCCATAGTCGAATGGCCGAAGTCGATCTCAGTGCAAGCCAAGAGAACGGACGAGTGATGTTCGAAATTGCAGACCGCGGACCGGGGTTGCCAGAGAACCAGCTCGACAACGTCCTGCGCCCATTCACACGACTCGATACCGCCCGCAGTCAAGCCAATGGCGCAGGCCTTGGTCTGACAATCGTGGATCGCGTGGTACAACGGCACCGCGGACGTCTTGAAATAAAAAACCGCGAGGGCGGTGGCCTCGCGGTTCGTGTCTGGCTGGCTGCGGTCTGAACAGAGCGTCAACCGTAATCAGCTCAGGTCTTTCAGCAGGGCAGCGAGCGTCTCCAGAGGCAGCTCTTCCAGATGCACCAGATAATTCGGATGATCGCAGCCGACCATCATCTGTGCCCCGCCTTTCAGCGCAGACTTCATATCCGGCGTCAGCTCGAAGCGGACAAAATGTACCGCCGAGGTTTTTTCTGCATTCTCGCGATCCAAATCTTCATCCGCAATCGCGTACACACGTGCCTGTCCTTCGACCTGAATGAACAATCTGTCCTCGATGCCTATCAGTTTGGACAGCGCTACTTTGCGCTCAGCGACATTGCCGTACTCGATGAGCATGGTCGCTTTGAAGTTACTACCATCCGGACACAGCGGGTTGTAGGCATCCAGCTCGGACTGGATCCCTTCTTCTTCGAAAATTTTCTCGATGCGCAGCATCTCCTGTACCTGATAGCGCAGGGTCATGTCATCTTCGAACAGCAATGTCACATGATTGCCCAAGTGGACGGTACGGTTTTTCTTATGTTGCATCACCTGCTTGCGAAACTCGGGACGCTGTTTGGCATAGGCCTCCAGGGTCATCAGGCTATCTCGGGAAATGATCATGGTGAACTCCTTGATTCAATAGGTGAGGTCAGGCACTGGGTTCAGATGGCATATGCCTTGCGCAGCAGCGTCAGCGGATGGGCCATTTGAGCCTGGTTCAACCCGTTCTCATCCATGCCCTGCGCGATATGGTGACCCGCCAACTGGCAGTCGGAAGCAATGTAATTCGGCTCGTCATTGGCCATGGCCTTGAACACCGGTTTGCCGATCTTCATGGCTAGGGCGTGGTACTCCTTCTTGACGCCATAAGTACCAGCATGACCCGAGCAACGCTCAACCACATTAAGTTTGGTAGCGGGCACCAGCTGAAGCATATCGGCAGTCTTGCGTCCCACGTTCTGCACGCGGGAATGACAAGGAATGTGATAAGAGACGTTACCAAGCGACTGCTTGAAATCGGTCTTCAGCAGGCCATCACGATTGCGCGCGACCAGGTATTCGAAGGGATCCCACATCACTTCCTTAACTAGTTGCGTATCGGCGCACTCCGGGAACATCAGCGGCAACTCCTGCTTGTACATCAGTGTGCAGGATGGAATAGGCGTGAGGACTGCGTAGCCTTCTTTTGCCAGCTTCGCCAAGTGAGGAATGTTGATCGCTTTTTTCTCGGCCACTCCCTGCAGGTCACCCTGCTCCAGCTTGGGCATGCCACAGCATGCCTCTTTCTCGACCATTACATAGGGAATCTCGTTGTGGTCAAGGATGGCGAGCAAATCGTGTCCGATGCCAGGCTCGTGGTAATTGACGTAGCAGGTGGAGTAGATTGCGACCTTGCCTGGCGTGTGTTTACCGTCCTTGACGGGATGGTTCGCAGATTTCTTTGCCCCCGAGCGGAACTTGGTTGAGGCAAACTCGGGCAGCCAAGCCTTCTTGTCGACGCCGAGCACATTCTCGAGCAAACCACGCGTTGCGCTGGCCTTGTTCACCGCATTGACCGTCTGGGTGACGATGGGGATACCGGCGAATTTACCCAAGCTGTCCGTATCGGAAAGGAACTTGTCACGAGCGGACACCTCGCCCTTTCTGAACTTCACCGCTTTCGCTCGCAACATCAGGTGTGGAAAGTCGAGATTCCATTCGTGCGGCGGCGTATACGGACACTTGGTCATGTAGCAGAGGTCGCAGAGATAACATTGATCGACCACCTTCATGTAATCCTTCTTGTCGACACCGTCGACTTCCATCGTCTCTGATTCATCGACCAGATCAAACAATGTAGGGAAGGACTGGCATAACGATACACAGCGGCGGCAGCCATGGCAGATATCGAATACGCGCTCCAGTTCCGCATCCAGCGAATCCTGATTGTAAAAATCCTCGGAGAGCCAGTCCAGCGGATGCCGGGTAGGGGCCTCCAGGTTACCTTCACGTGCCATGATGGTTTCCCTCGTGTGCGTGGTTATCGCCTTGTTGTGTTGTGGAAAAGTTCGTTGCGGTAGGCGCACGTTGACCGCATCAGGGATGTATCTCGCGCCACGTTGACGGCCACAAGCCATCGGTCTTGCGCAAAGAGCGTCTCGCAAGACCGGTGGAGCGCACTTCAGAGCGTCACCTCACCGGGACCTGGCCCGACGAAGCGACGCAGGAATGCGGTTTAGTCGACCAATGCGTCCAGCGCCTTCTGGTAGCGGTTCGCGTGTGAGCGCTCAGCCTTGGCCAGCGTCTCGAACCAGTCGGCGATCTCGTCGAAACCTTCCTCACGGGCCGTCTTGGCCATGCCCGGGTACATATCGGTGTACTCGTGCGTCTCGCCTGCGACAGCCGCCATCAGGTTCTGGCGCGACGAGCCGATCGGCAGACCCGTAGCGGGATCGCCGCACTGCTCAAGGTACTCGAGATGCCCATGAGCGTGGCCGGTTTCGCCTTCAGCGGTCGAGCGGAACAGTGCCGCAACGTCGTTTTGGCCTTCCACGTCAGCCTTGTTCGCGAAATACAAGTAGCGGCGGTTAGCCTGGGATTCACCTGCGAAGGCCTCTTTGAGGTTCGCCTCGGTCTTGGAGCCTTTTAACTTGGACATCTGTATCTCCTCATGAATTCACATCGGTAAGCGAGCGGCCGCAGTCAACTCGGAATGCCTGAGCCAGCGAACGACCACGACTGAAAACCGACCAACAAGTATAGGTTTTCGCATTGGTTTGTGGGGCTGGGGGTGGAAAATCTCAATTTGACGTTCTAAATGCCGCCAATTAAGAAAATCAATTAAGAAAAGCAATTGATTTTCAAATAATATTCAACGCTGGCTATTAATGAGAACCATTATCAATACCCGAATCACGACACATAGACCAGCGCGACGGCGTGAGCCGCAATGCCTTCCTCTCTGCCTTCCCAGCCCAGACGCTCATTGGTTTTAGCCTTCAAATTGACCTGGGATCGCTCAATGCCGAGATCGTCAGCGATGTGAACGATCATCTGGGGCACATGGGGTGCTAGCCTCGGCTGCTGCGCTATCACGGTGGCATCGATGTTGCCAATCTCAAAACCCGACTCATGCAACCTCTCCCGGGCAACGCGCAGCAAAGCGCGGGAATCGGCACCGGCGTAGTCCGGGTCGGTGTCCGGAAAGTGCCTCCCGATGTCGCCAAGCCCGGCCGCACCGAAGAGCGCGTCCGTGATCGCATGCAGCAAGACATCGGCATCCGAATGACCCAACAGACCAGCGCGATACGGAATCTTCACGCCCCCGATGATCAGTGGACGACCGGGCACGAGCGCATGGCAATCGTAACCCTGCCCCACACGAAACAATGGTAGCGTCTTCATGCGCGTCCTTTCAGATAGAGTTCGGCCAGTAACCTGTCCTCAGGCAGCGTGACCTTGAAATTGCGAGGGCTACCTTCGACCAATCGCGGCTTTAGGCCCATCCGCTCGAACGCGCTAGCCTCGTCGGTGATGCTCTGGCTAGACTGCAGGGCCGACAACAACTGCGCATGCCGGAACATCTGAGGCGTCTGCGCAGCCCATAACTGCTCGCGCGGCACCGTTTGCTCGGCGTGCGAGTGTCCGTCGCTACGCTTGATGGTGTCGACCACAGGCACCGCCAGCAGCCCCCCCACAGGATCATCCCTGACGAAAGCGATCAGCTTTTCAATCAGATCATGATCAAGACCAGGCCGGGCCGCATCATGCACCAGCACCCAGTCATCGACATCGACCTCTGCTTCTATCGCGCGCAGGCCATTGATCACCGACTGCTGACGGGTCTCACCACCACAACGCAGGAGGCGCGTGCGGGGAAAATCGGGCAGCCTCGCGATATATTCATAACGGCGATTGACGACTACATAAACAGCATCGATCAGCGGTGAATCCGAGAAGGTCTGCATCACATGCTGGATCATCGGTTTGCCAGCCAGTGGCGCGTATTGCTTGGGCATGGCAGTACCCATCCTCGAGCCAACGCCCGCAGCAGGGATCAGTGCAATGAAACGCGGCAGGGTCATAAGGGCTGGAGATCCATAAAGCCCATGCAGCGCCGGGCTGTCAGCATGGGGGCCAGGGTCCGGTGGAGAAGCGCTATTGTCGTGTGAACGTCGTGAGCCAATCGGCAGCTAGGCGAGGAACCCGCTTGTGCGAGCGGCTGATTTATAATCTCATCTTGGTTTTTTACTGTCAATGCAGCTCCCGCCGACGGCAGCCTGAGCCATCAACTCAGGAGCCTGCGCGTGGCGAGAGCGAGCCTTCGCGAAGACGCGAGCGTCTTTGCAAATCATGCCCCTGAGCCCTGCCACACCGCTGCCCAAACCCGGACACCGATTCGTGCTTCCCGCGCTGCACGGCGCGGCAGAGGCTTTCGTGCTGACGCAAGCGGCGCAAGAACTCAAACTCAGCGGAAGAATGCTGGTCATCATCGTTGCCGACGCGCCGACCGCACAGCGGCTGCTCGTCGAGATCGGCTGGTTCGGCGCCAACGATCGCGACCGTTTGCGCTGCCATCTGCTGCCCGACTGGGAAACTCTGCCTTACGATCAGTTCTCGCCGCATCAGGACCTGGTGTCGGAACGTCTGGCCACGCTCCATGAAATACAAAGGGGTGAATGTGATGTGCTGATCGTGCCAGCCAGTACCGCGCTCGTGCGCATGGGGCCACCCTCGTTTTTGGCCGCTTACACCTTCTTCTTTCAACAGGGCGAGCGTCTGGATGAAACCCAACTGAAATCACAACTCACCCTGGCTAGCTATCATCACGTTGGTCAAGTCATGTCCCCCGGCGAATACGCCGTGCGCGGAGGACTGATCGACCTCTTTCCGATGGGTTCTGCCCTCCCCTACCGGCTCGATCTATTTGGTGACAGCATTGAAAGTATACGCACTTTTGATGTGGATACTCAGCGCTCACTGTATCCAGTCAAAGAAGTACGTATGCTGCCAGGGCGAGAATTCCCCATGGATCAAGCGGCACGGAATGCCTTTCGCGGGCGGTGGCGAGAAGTGTTCGAGGGGGACCCTAGCCGTTCCCTGATTTACCGCGACATCGGGAATGGCATTGCCTCCGCCGGTATCGAGTATTACCTGCCACTCTTCTTCGACCACACGGTCACGCTGTTCGAGTATCTGCCAGAAGCCTGCAGCTTCGCACTGGTGGGTGATATTGATGCATCGATCAAACGCTTCTGGAATGACACGCGTTCACGCTACCAATTTCTCAAAGCCGACCGCGAACGTCCCTTGCTGGCACCCGAACAGATTTTTCTGACGGACGAAGATTTTTTCACGCTCATCAAACCACATGGCCGCTGGGCACTCCAGGAAGATCCTGCGTCCTCGGTACTGTCAGCCTCTCTGCCAGATATTGCCGTCAATCGCAGACTGGATGATCCGCTCAGTAATTTGCGATCTTTTGTATTGACAACTTCTGCGCGCGTCATGATCTGCGCCGAGTCCAGCGGCAGGCGCGAAACGCTGCGCGAGTATTTCAGCGAATATGATCTGTCATTGACGGTAGGCGATAGCTTGGATGATTTTCTTCACAGAGCAGACAAGCTGATGCTGTGTGTCGCCCCATTGCATGCGGGCAGCCAATTGTCTCCTGAGCTCGGCAACCTTGTGTTCATCACCGAGACCGAGCTCTATGATGGCAGTGGCCGTCGGGCAGGTCGCCGCAAGCAAGAAGCAGTGACGCAGGTTGACGCGATGGTTCGCGATCTGTCCGAACTGAAAATCGGCGACCCTATCGTGCATGTGAACCACGGCATCGGTCGCTACCACGGTCTGGTCAGCATGGACCTTGGCGAGGGCGAAACGGAATTTCTGCACCTTGAATACGCCAAAGAAACCAAGCTTTATGTTCCAGTATCGCAGTTGCACGTCATCTCGCGCTACTCAGGTGCCGCGCCAGAAGATGCGCCGCTGCACACCCTAGGCTCGGGGCAGTGGGACAAAGCCAAGCGTAAGGCTGCCGAGCAGATTCGGGACACCGCTGCAGAATTACTCAATCTCTATGCACGTCGTGCCAGCCGTCAAGGTCATGCATTTCAATACTCTGCGCATGACTATGAGGCCTTTGCCGAATCCTTCGGTTTCGAAGAGACGCCTGATCAGGCGGCGGCCATCCATTCCGTCATACAAGACATGACTTCGGGTAAACCGATGGACCGACTGATTTGTGGCGATGTCGGCTTTGGCAAGACCGAAGTAGCCTTACGCGCCGCCTTTGTCGCCGTTATGGGTGGCAAACAAGTGGCGATACTGGCACCCACCACCCTGCTGGCCGAACAGCATGCCCTGACCTTTGCCGACAGATTCTCTGAATGGCCGGTGCGTATTGCCGAGCTATCGCGTTTTCGAACGGGTAAAGAGGTCACGCAGGCCCTCAAGGGGTTGGCCGAGGGTACTATTGATATTGTGATTGGCACGCACAAACTGCTGTCGCCCGATGTCAAATTCCAGCGACTCGGACTGGTCATCATCGACGAAGAACATCGTTTCGGGGTGCGCCAGAAAGAAGCTCTTAAAGCACTGCGCGCGGAGGTGGATGTGCTCACGCTCACAGCCACCCCTATCCCGCGCACGCTGGGCATGGCACTCGAAGGTCTGCGCGACTTCTCCGTCATCGCGACTGCACCGCAGAAGCGGCTGGCCATCAAAACCTTCGTCCGTGGAGAATCCGATTCCGTGATTCGCGAGGCCTGTCTGCGCGAACTGAAACGCGGTGGCCAGGTATACTTTTTGCATAACGAGGTCGATACGATAGAAAACCGTAAGGCATCACTCGAGGCATTACTCCCTGAGGCGCGCATTACGATTGCCCACGGTCAGATGCATGAACGTGCACTTGAAAAAGTCATGCGGGATTTCGTTGCGCAACGATTCAATATTCTACTTTGCACCACAATCATTGAAACCGGCATCGATGTGCCAACCGCCAATACCATCGTCATGCACCGCGCCGATCGTTTCGGTCTGGCACAGTTGCACCAGCTGCGTGGCCGCGTCGGACGATCACACCATCAGGCCTATGCCTACTTACTGGTACATGATGTGCAATCGCTGACCAAGCAAGCGGAACGCAGGCTCGAGGCAATCCAACAGATGGAAGAACTTGGCAGCGGTTTTTACCTGGCTATGCACGATCTTGAAATTCGCGGCGCCGGCGAGGTTCTGGGCGAGAATCAATCCGGCGACATGACCGAAATCGGCTTCCAGCTCTACTCGGACATGCTGCATGCCGCTGTCAAAGCGCTGAAGAATGGCAAGGAACCTGATCTGGCAGCACCCTTGTCGACCACCACCGAAATCAACCTGCATGTGCCCGCCCTGCTGCCTGCCGATTTCTGCGGCGATGTACACGAGCGTCTCTCGATCTACAAGCGTCTGGCCAATTGCGAGAGCGCGGATGCCATCGATGACATGCAGGAAGAACTCATCGACCGATTTGGCAAGCTGCCCGATGCCGTCAAGGCACTGATCGAGACACACCGGCTTCGCTTGTCTGCAAAAAAGGTCGGCATCATCAAAATCGATGCGCACGCAGAATCAGCCCTGCTGCAATTCGAACCCAAACCACCGATAGACCCCATACGCATCATCGATCTAATACAAAAAACCCGCCACATCAAACTTTCCGGTCAGGACAAGCTTCGGATTACCGCGAACATGCCCGACCTGAATGCGCGCGTGTCCCAGGTCAAGGCAGCGATCAAGGCGCTGGCCGCCTGATTCCGGAACATCCATGAACGACATGAAACTTATTGTGCAAGGTCCTCAGGCAGTGTGGCATGTCGCCCACCGGGTGGCCGATATCGCCAAAGCACGCACCGTCACGCAGCTTGCCGACCACCTCTTCCGTTGCGAGGGAGTTCAGAGCGATGACGATACCCGCGATGCAGTCAGAGGTGCCTGCATGGGTGCCGGGGCCGATGGCGCCTTCGTGCCTGCCGATCTGACCCTTGATCGTTTCCGCGTGCTGGTCATGGACATGGACTCGACGCTGATCACCATTGAATGCATCGATGAAATCGCCGACATGCAGGGCCTCAAATCCGAAGTGGCCGCCATCACCGAGGCAGCGATGCGCGGCGAGCTGGATTTTCGCGACAGCCTCTTAAAACGTGTCGCATTACTCAAAGGATTGGATGCGTCAGCGCTGGATCAGGTCTTTGAGCAGCGACTCCGACTCTCCAAGGGTGCTGCAGCACTGTTGGACACCATCAAAGCCGCTGGCCTACGCACCGTGCTCGTCTCGGGAGGATTCACCTATTTCACCGAGCGCCTACAACAATCACTGCCACTCGATCTGACCCGGGCGAATCTGCTTGAAGTCTTCCAAGGCAAACTCACCGGGCGGGTGACCGGCGACATCATTGATGCCTGCGCGAAGCGCCGCACTGTCGAACAGGAATGCGCTGCGCTGAATGTGTCCACTGATGCCGCCATCGTCATTGGCGATGGCGCTAACGATCTCGAGATGATGGCGATTGCAGGGCTGTCGGTTGCCTACCGTGCAAAGCCTGTGGTGCAGCAGAAGGCCACTGTCGCCCTGAATTTTTCCGGACTAGATGGTTTGCTGAACCTGTTTCACTGAATAAGGACTGATTGATTAAAAAATGTCCGCTTGTGCCTTTGTAAAATGACGACAAGCCATTGACGGATTGTAGCCCTGCAGCGCCTCTCTGCCTTCCTTTACGCTGTGCTCTCGCCAGATTTTTCGATGGATTATCAGATCACCTTCGATGCCGCTACTGAGTCCCGCAAACGATGGCTGTGGTGGCTTTATCTTGGCCATGCGGCCTCGGTCTTGTTCTCACTTGGCCTGCTGTCTTTCATTCCACTGATGATCAACTACATCAAGAAAGACGCGACCCAAGGCAGCTTCCTGTACACGCATCACCAATGGCAAATACGCGCGTTCTGGTGGTATCTCGTCTGGTTGAGTGGGGCCTGTGTGGCTGCGTTCACCATCATTGGCCTGCCGGTAGCCATGCTGATCTGGACCGGTGCTTGGCTTTGGAAGGCTTACAGGCTAATCAAAGGCTTCATCTACCTGTCGGACAACAAGCCTATGCCAGTGCCGTCAGCGCCTGCTCAAGATCGGTAATCAGATCGCGTGGGTCTTCCAGACCGATATTCAAGCGAACTAGCTGGCCTGTCTCACGCCATTCCCGACGCATCTGTGCCATGCGATAGGGTACTGCCAGACTATTCGCTCCGCCCCAGCTGTAGCCAATCTTGAACAAGGTCAGACGATCAATAAAGCTATCCGTCTGCTCCTCTGTGAATCGGGGATCAAACAGCACAGAAAACAAACCACCGGCCCCAGAGAAATCTCGACGCCAGACAGGATGCCCCGGACAATCATCGAATGCCGGGTGCAGTACTTTCACAATCTCAGGTCTTTGCTTGAGCCATGCTGCAATTTCCCGCGCCGCCTTGTCGTGCGCCTCGAATCTCAGTTTCATGGTTGGCAGGCCACGCAGTACCAGATAGGTATCGTCCGGCGATACACCCATACCCAGCCGCATGTGGGCCAGTTCGATTTTGCGATGCAGCTCGCGCTCGCGGGTAATCACCGCACCCATGAGCACATCCGAACCACCCGAGTGGTATTTGGTCAATGCCTGCATCACGATATCCACACCATGCTCGAAAGCACGAAATGCCAATCCTGCCGACCAGGTATTATCAAGCGCCACCGGCACTTGCCGTGCTTTTGCAGCGCGGCAGATCGCGGGAATATCAGGCACTTCCATCGATACCGAACCGGGTGCTTCGGTCCACACGAGCCGTGTGTTCGGCTGTATGAGTTCGGCAATCGCCTCGCCCATGAGCGGGTCGTAGTAGCGCACGCCAATACCGAAGTCGCGCGCCAGCCAGTTTCCCATCTCCCGGTTCGGGTTGTAGACATTCTCGGGCAATAGCACATCGTCGCCAGTCTTGAGCAAAGCGAGATCAATCATGGAGATCGCTGCAAGACCACTCGGCGCGAGTAGGCAATGTTCGCCCCCTTCTATTTCGGCCAGCCGCGCCTCGAGTGTGAACGTCGTGGGCGTGCCGTGCAGGCCATACGTATAGGAGCGCTTGTCCTGCCAGTGACGAGCACGCAGCGCAGCGACATTTTCGAACAGAACAGTAGACGCATGATGTATCGCCGCAGGGAAGGCTGCAAAACCCTCTGGTGGACGATAGGTTGTCGTGCTCAGGAGGGTCTGTACTTGCTTTTTACCACTCATGCCTACCCCCTACGACTCAGTCCACTCGTGCCCACAAATCATGGGCATCGGCCGCCGTTACAGTGACCTCGACGAACTCACCCACGGCCAGTGTGCGCGAGGGATCGTAGGGAAGCGCCACATAGACGACACCGTCGATCTCCGGCGCATCCGCAGCCGAACGGGCAACAGCGCCATTGCGATCCAGCTGATCAATCAGCACACGCATCTTGGTGCCCACTTTGGCCTGTAGCCGCTGGCGAGAAATCTCCTCCTGCACTTGCATGACGCGGGCACGACGCTCTTCCCTGAGGGGATCCGGCACCGCTGGAGCAATGGCATTCGCCGCTGCACCCTCCACCGGCGAGTAGGCAAAGCAGCCCAGGCGATCGATCTGCGCTTCCCGCAGAAAGTCGAGCAGATGCTGAAATTCTTCCTCAGTCTCACCCGGGAAACCCGCAATGACGGTCGAACGTATCGTGATGTCCGGGCATACCGCTCGCCACGCCCGCAGACGCTCGATATTCTTCTCGCCGTTGGCGGGGCGCTTCATACGTTTGAGGACATCAGGATGCGAATGCTGCAGAGGCACGTCGAGATACGGTAGCACATGGCCTTCGTTCATCAACGGTATCGCCTCATCCACGTGAGGATAGGGATAGACATAATGCAATCGGACCCACGCATCATACTGACTGGCCAGTGCTCCCAGTGAGCGCACCAGATCAGTCATGTGGGTACGTACTGGCTTGCCACCCCAGAAGCCGGTACGGAATTTCACATCGACGCCGTAGGCACTGGTGTCTTGTGAAATCACGAGCAGCTCTTTCACACCGGCCTTGAACAGATTTTCAGCCTCCAGCATCACCTCCGCAATTGGACGCGACACGAGATCACCACGCAGCGATGGGATGATACAGAAGCTGCAACGGTGATTGCAGCCCTCCGAGATTTTCAGGTAGGCATAATGCGTCGGTGTCAGCTTCACGCCTTGCGGCGGCACCAGATCGACAAAAGGCTCATGCGGCTTGGGCAAATGCAGGTGCACCGCGTCCATCACCTCGCCCAGCGCATGCGGACCGGTAACGGCGAGTACCTTGGGATGCACCTTCTGCACCACGTCCTCGCCAGATGCGTCCTTCTTGCCTCCGAGACAGCCCGTGACAATGACCTTGCCATTTTCATTTAGCGCCTCGCCGATCGCGTCGAGCGATTCCTTCACCGCTGAATCAATAAAACCGCATGTGTTGACGATCACCAGATCAGCCCCATCATACGACTTGGCAGTCTCATAACCCTCGGCACGAAGCTGAGTAAGGATCTGTTCGGAATCGACCAGGGCTTTCGGGCAGCCAAGGGAGACAAAACCGACTTTAGGTGTGAAAGCAGAGGACATGGAAGGCTGCCAGGCAAGACCGCCCCAACGGCGGCGTGGGTCGGCATTGTACCCGCTCGGGCTACTCGAGGCGCCACCTCATGATCAGCGGCGAACAGCTGGAGTTCATGCCGGGCTTTTTGACGGGAATGCGCAAGCAGGCAGCGCACGCTCCACCTCGGCTCAGCTCAGCCCGAGAGCACTGAGCGATCTCTCCCACATCAGACTCGGGGCAGGCGATGCTTAGTGCCACAAAGCTGACTGATACCGCGCCGCCCAAACCAGTCGGAGCCGCGCCGGAGCGCGGCTGCCAGCATCACTTCGCCTCGGTCGCCGCCTTGGCCATTGGCGAGCCCGGAAATGGAAACACGCCTAACACGTTCTTGGCCTGACTTTGCATCTGCTCTTGCATCTGGATGAACAGGCTCTTGCTCTGCTCGATGTAGTTGCTCATCATTCCCTGCATCATCGGCCCCTGCACACTCATGAACTGCGTCCACATCTCTGGGCTGAAGGATTTCTCATCCATGATACCCTTGGAGTTTTCCGCAAGCTTGTTCTGAATGTCGATGAAGACCTGGATATTTTTCTCCAGGTAAGAGCCCATCATGCCCTGCATCGCATGGCCGTAGTAGCGAATGATCTGCGACAACGCCGCACTGGAGAACATGGGCTGACCGTTAGCTTCCTCCTCAAGGATGATCTGCAGCAGGATGCTGCGCGTGAGGTCCTCCTCGGTCTTGGCATCAACCACAATGAAGTCCTCGCTCCCGAGTACGAGCAATTTCACATCAGCAAGCGTGATGTAAGAACTGGTTTGCGTGTCATACAGACGGCGATTCGGGTACTTCTTGATCAGGCGCTCCGACGCCTTTTTCGCGGTGCTCATGGGGGGTTCCGTTTATTTTGCGTCGCAATGTAGCCACGACATTGTAGTCAAAATCCGAACCGAGGTTCGTGCCTCCGGCCCCGTATAGTGCACGAAAACAATGACTTCGCAAAGCAAAGTCTTTCGTGTTTGCAATCTATTGCGACGCGACGCGAATTATTTTTCTAAAATGGAAATGCTCCCGCCTCCTCACAAGATCTGGCCTCGCAGGCACTGGAAAGCTCAGGCCTTGGCCTTCACATAACTGCCTGGGGCCGGCTCGATGGGGGCATACGCTTTACTCCCATACTTCGCGGGGGCGGCCACCTGCTCTCCGGCGTGGCTGGCGAGGAACTCGGCCCACGTGCCCCACCAGCTGCCGGGGTGCTCGGTCGCGCCGGCAATCCACGCCTCGGCGCTCTCGGGTAGCTTGTCGTTCGTCCAGTAGCTGCGTTTCTTCTTGGCTGGTGGATTGATTACCCCTGCTATGTGGCCAGACGCACCCAGCACAAAATAACTCTTGCTGCGCTTGCCGGCATTGATCAGCCCGGTCGTTGTATAGGCGCTCTGCCAAGGGACAATATGGTCTTCACGAGATGCATAGATGAAGGCCGGCATCTGAACCTTGCCCAGATCAATCGGATCACCCGACACGGAGAGCTTGCCCGGAATGCGCAGATTGTTTTCGAGGTACATGTTGCGCAAGTAGTAGCAGAACATGGGACCGGGCAGATTCGTGCTGTCTGAATTCCAGTAAAGCAGATCAAACACAGGCGGGCGCTCGCCTTTCAGGTAGTTGGCTTCGACATAGTTCCAGACCAGATCATTAGGCCTGAGGCTGGAAAAGGCCGCCGCAAAATCTCGACCTGGCATCAATCCCCCCTGACCTATCGTCTGCTCGCGCTGCATGACCTGCGCTTCATCGACATAGACATCAATATTGCCGACATCACTGAAATCCAGCATTGTCGTCAGCAGGGTCAGGCTTGATGCGGCTTTCTCGCCGCGAGCAGCCAGCGCGCCCAGTGCGCTGGCAAGCAGCGTGCCGCCCACGCAGAAACCCAGGGTGTTGACCTGCTTTTCACCGCTGATTTCTCGCGCAACCTGAATCGCCTCGATCACACCCCGCTCAACGTAGTCATCCCAACCCAGCGAGCCGCACTCGGCCCCCGGATTGACCCACGATACAACGAAGACCGTGTGGCCCTGCTCCACTGCGTATCGGATGAGCGAGTTCTCTGGCTGAAGATCAAGAATGTAGAATTTGTTGATACACGGAGGAACAATGACCAGCGGGCGCCGGTACACTTTTTTGGTGAGCGGGCGGTACTGGAGCAGCTGGATCACATCATTCTGAAAAACAACTGCACCTTCACTGGTCGCGACATTGCGTCCGACTTCGAACGCCGTTTCATCCGTCTGCGAAACATGACCTTTGCGCATGTCGGCAATCATGTTCATGATGCCTTGCTGCAGGCTTTCGCCCTTTGTCTCGATCAGCTTTTGCTGGGCATCAGGATTCGTCGCCAGAAAATTCGATGGCGACATGGCGTCAACCGCCTGCTGTACCGCAAACTGGATTTTCTTTTTTGTCTTGGCGTTGGTCTCGACCGCGTCGGCGAGCGCGTTCAGATAACGCGCGTTGAGCAAGTAGGCGGCCGCATTGAAGGCATACAGTGGATTTGAATTCCACGCGGGCGATGAGAAACGGCGATCACGAATCTCCGGTACGCGCGATGCCATGAGGCCTGTCCACAAAGCGGACATCTCGCTGATGTAGTCCTTCTGCAGCTGCGCCAGCTTTTCGGGAGGCACCATGGCAGTCACTGAGGGAATGCCCGGCATATCTGACAAATCAGGCATGGCAGGCAGGTTCGGAATACCAGGCATCCCTGCCTGCATCAGATTCATCATCGACTGCCAGCCCTTGGGGTCGGCGAACTGCGCCATCCATGCCGCAGCACCTGCTGCGGGATCCGTACGGGTGCCGGCACCCGAGTGGGCGCTACGGGCTGACTTGCTCATGTGATCTCCTGGTCTTAACTCGCCGTTTTCGCGTATGCTGCGCGCCATTGATTGACCGAACTGGCGAGAGGGGCGGATGCATATTGCCGCGGTTGGCTGGATGTATGTCGTGCTGATGATGGCAATTACCGAAGAATCGGTGATTGCCGGCATTATGACGTTTTTCCTGTATGGCGTGTTGCCGACCCTAATTATTGTCTACATAGGAAGCAGCCGGCAGCGCCGAAAACGCCGTGAAATGGAACGATTGCAGTCGATGCAAGTGCAGCAACAAATGGAGCGCAACGATACGACGGGCTCGCCCGGCGCTACTTGATCCAGATCAGGGTGGCCATGCGTCCGGTCACGCGATCCCGACGAAAAGAATAAAAATGTTCGGGCTCACTCACCGTGCAGTGCTCACCACCCGACACCTCATGAACACCGACAGCCGAGAGCGCTATTCTCGCCAGATACGGTAGATCAGCAAGGTATTTTCCTGGTTGTCCCACCATCGCCATGAAGGCTCGGTCTGCGGCACCGCCCAGCCGACTAAATGCCTGCCGCACGTCCTCACCTACCTCAAAATGCGCAGGTCCGATACCCGGTCCAAGCCACGCCACGATATCCCGGGCGCCTGCCGCACTCATGCGAGAGACAGTCGCCTCGACCACCCCCGCAGCCAGACCACGCCAGCCTGCGTGTGCCGCGCCTACCACTTTGCCTCGACGATCAGCGAGTAGCACGGGCATGCAATCCGCTGTCATGATCGCGCACACCGTGCCCGCTTGTGTCGCGATGCTGGCGTCGGCAGTGAGCAAGCTGCGTTCTGTAATGACTCGCTGCGCATCGACCACCTCGACACCATGCACCTGATTGAGCCACGCAGGCTCTGAGGGCAGCAGCGTCTGCAGCAGTAGGCGATTGCGTTCGACCGCCTCAGGCCGGTCACCGACATGGGTACCGAGATTCAGCCCGCCACCGCCCTTGCTGTCATCATAAGGCGGCAGACTCACCCCGCCAGAGCGCAAGGTCGACAAGACACCAACTCCACCAGGAAGTGCGGGCCAGTGCAAGGGCAGTGAACGCATGACAATCGGGGGAGGTCGCGCTGGCCAATCAAAGAACGATCTGCGCGCGCATCAGCAGCGCGGCCATGTCCTCTGGCACTGGCGCATGCCAATCGCAATCCTCGCCTGAGCCGGGATGAACCAATCCGAGCTTTTCAGCATGCAGCGCCTGTCGCGGAAAAACGGATACCAGATGCGGCTTGCCATAGACAGCGTCGCCAACAATCGGAAAACCCAGCGCTTGCAGATGAACGCGAATCTGGTGCGTGCGACCGGTCTCAAGCCGGCAGCGCAGGAGCGCGACCGGACGTCCATCGATGTGACCCGAAGCGATTTTCTGGAAGTGCGTCACGGCGGGTTTGGCCAGTGGAGATTTACTGACCGCCATGCGCGTGCGCTCGCGCGGATGACGGGCGATTGGCGCTTCGATGCGACCGCTGGATACGGGCTGCCCCCAAACCAGCGCCAGATACTCGCGGCCCATAGAGCGCGTTTGCAGTTGCCTGACAAGCTCAGTCTGCGCAGTTAGTGTTCGTGCCACAACCAGCAGACCACTGGTGTCCTTGTCCAAGCGATGCACGATACCCGCGCGCGGCACACCTTCAAGCTCGGGCCATCGATGCAGCAGACCATTAAGAAGCGTACCCTTCCAATTGCCTGCTGCAGGATGCACCACGAGGCCTGCCGGTTTGTTAAGCACGATGATCGATGCATCTTCATGCACAACGCTCAGCGGCACCGACTCCGGGGCATACGCGTGTTCCTGTTCGGCTGGCTGGGGCCGAACAGAGACGGTTTCGACACCCAGCATCAGGCTGCGTACTTTGGCTGGCTTGCCATCGACCTGCACCCAGCCCTGCTCGATCCACTGCTGCAGCCGACCACGCGAGTACTGAGGCAACAGCGCGGACAAGGCCTTGTCCAGCCTCACGCCCTGGCTGCTTGCATCAAGCTGCAGGAACATCGGATCAAGGCTGCTGACGTCATCGACGCCCTCCAGAGCATCGTCATCTATCAGATCGTTTGCAAGGGGTGGGGTGTCTGCTCTCACGGCGTATCCATCGGCTATAATCGGCGCAACTCGGTTCTGCGCATGCGCCTTCTCCCATGTTGAAAAAATTCCTGACACTTGCTGTGGTTGCGCTTGCCCTGGTGATGTCGGGCTGCGGTTCGCTGGGAGAAAAACGTGACGAGACCAAGGGCTGGTCACCGGATAAATTATACGCCGAGGCCAAGGACGAGCTAAAAGCAGGCAACTACGAGAAAGCAATCAAGTACTTTGAGAAACTGGAGTCGCGCTATCCGTTCGGCGCCTATGCACAACAGGCACAAATGGAGGTCGCGTACGCCTACTATCGTCAGAACGAACAGGCGCAGTGCCTGGCAGCCGTTGAGCGCTTCATCCGACTGCATCCGAACCATCCGAACGTCGACTACATGTATTACCTGCGCGGACTGGCGAACTTCAATGACAAGAAAGGTCTGTTCGATTTCATCAGTAGCCAGGATCCCACCGAGCGCGACCCCAAAGCTGCGCGCGATGCCTTCGACGCCTTCAAGCAACTGATTGATCGTTTCCCAGACAGCAAATACGCAGAGGACGCGCGAGATCGTCTGCGTTATCTGGTCGAGGCCATGGCCCAATACGAAGTCCACGTCGCCGACTACTACCTGCGGCGTGGCGCTCATGTGGCTGCCATCAACCGTGCGCAAACGGTTATCCGTGATTACCCGGCATCGCCATCGGTACGCAATGCGCTGCGCATACAGATCAGGGCCTACGATGCCTTGGGAATGAAAGACCTGCGCGATGATGCCGAGCGCATATTTCAGCTCAACTACAACACGAATTCAGCAGCACAGATCAATGCCGAGACAGAAAAACCTTGGTGGAAGCTCTGGAAGTAAGCTCGCCTGAGCGTTGCTGCGCCCCCTTGGCGCAAATGGCAGCATCAATAACGGCTTTTTTCAGCCTTGCTTGCGTCGGAACACCCATCGTTTGTCGTCGGAAGCCGAAGGTGCGAAGCAATACCCCTCCACCTCAAAGGCTTGCAGCTTCTCGGGCACGGTGATTTTCTTTTCAATGGCAAAACGTGCCATCAGCCCTCGCGCACGTTTTGCGTGAAAAGAGATAATCTTGTACCTCCCACCATTCCAGTCCTCGAAGACCGGCACAATGACGGGTGCCGACAGCGCATCCGGCTGGACGGCCTTGAAGTACTCCTCCGAGGCCAAATTCACGAGCGCTTTCGACTTCAGCGATAAGAGGGTATCGTGGCGCGCCTTCGTTAACGCGTCACCCCAGAACGCATAAAGATCTTTGCCGTGCTTGTTCTGCAAGCGGGTACCCATTTCCAGACGGTAGGGCTGCATCAGATCAAGCGGGCGTAATACTCCGTACAAACCCGACAAGATGCGCAAGTGGTCCTGGGCCCAGCTGAGCTGTTTTTCAGTAAGCGAGTAGGCATCCAGGCCTTCGTAGACATCGCCATTGAAGGCCAGCACCGCCTGCCGAGCGTTCGCAAAACTGAATTTTTTCGTCCAGCTGGCAAAACGCGCCGTGTTGAGCTGCGCCAGCGGATCGGATATCTGCATCAGACTGCCAATCTCCGCAGGTGATTTTTCGCGTAACACCTTGATCAGTTCTGCCGAGCGCGGGATAAAATCCGGCAACGTGTGGGCTTCCGTGGTCAGTGGCGATTCATAGTCCAGCGTTTTCGCAGGCGACAAGACCATCAGCATACACTGCACTCCCTCGTAGTTCTGATTAATTTCCGAATGATACCGAAAGCGCATCCCGCCCTCAGGCCCCGAATCGTACTGGATACGAATGTGTGTCTCGACTTATTCATGTTTCGTGATCCGCGATGGCAGTTATTGATGGAGGCGCTGATCAGTAAAGAGATCGACGCCATTACCCGCGAAGACTGCCGCAGAGAATTCGAGCTGGTACTGGCCTACGACAAAATGAAACTCTCTGCAGAGGCGCAGGCGGCCATACTGGCCGAATTTGATCAACGAATCACCCTGTTCTCGGGCGATTCGCAGGCCATGGGTAGTGCCACGTCTTCCGTTCTGCCCGTCTGCAAGGATAGCGACGATCAGAAGTTTCTCGAACTTGCGCAGGCGTGCAGTGCCGTCGCTCTGGTCACCAAAGACAAAGCCTTGCTGAAGCTCGCGCGCAAAACCGCTCGCCAGGGTCAGTTCAGGATAGTGTCGCTAGAGGGATGGCTGCGCTGGCATGGGGAATGGACGGGCGCTCACCCTTGAGGGAGTTAGTCGTTTGATCAGCCATGGATCCCAGCTTTCGCTGGGATGACGGTGGATGAGGACCGGCGGTCATGAACACTCCGTCATCCCAGCCGACCAATCCGTCATCCCAGCCGATCAACCCCGTCATCTCAGCCGATCAATCCGTCATCCCAGCGAAAGCTGGGATCCACAACGCCCCGCACCCCACCCGGATAACCCTTCGAAAGAAAACCGAATTTATCAAAATAAAAATGACATCAAGCCCACAAGCGCTGATGCCGTTTGCTTTTCAAGGCCAGACGACCCCGGCTGAACCCTCAGCGCTTACTCTGCGTCCTGATGCGCTCGGCGAACTCTGCCGCACTGGCCTTGCGATCTGCCGTGACTTATTTCACGGTTGGCCGCTCGCCCATCAGTGCCAGATAGTCGCGCACGGGGTAGTCAGCCATCATGTCTTCACCGTAAATCGCCTTGGTAGCCATGCCAATCATCGGCAGATGAACGGTGGCAGCACAATCGGCCATCGTGAATTGCTCGCCCGCGATGTACGGTGAGAATGCCGCGATCCGACCAAAGGCTGCGATATTGCGCTTTAAAAGTTTTTGCACCCGAGTCTTGGTCTCATCAGAGATTTTCCCTCCGAAAAATGCCTCTGGATACAGCTCGCGCACAACCAGTTCCAGGTGCAGCTCCATGTATTGAATCAGCTCTCGAATCCGCGCCGCTTCAAAAGGATCAGTAGGCAGCAATGGCTTTTGCAGATAAGCCGCCTCGACGTAATCGAGCATCACCTGCGACTCGAACAGTACCTTGTCTCCAATCTCGAAAAAAGGCACTTTACCCAATGGCGATTTCTCCAGTAAGGCGGGTGAGCGATCCACCCAGACCAACTTCTCCTGAAACGGGATGTCTTTTTCCAGAAGAGCGAGCTTGACCTTGTTGTAGTAATTGCTGGCCGCGAAGCCGCATAACGTTAGCATTCTGTCTCCTTGTTCTGGCCTGACCGGCCCATGGCCCGCCAGTTTTTGCATTAGCTTGCTGAGGTTACAATGAAGGCAGGCAGTCTATCACTGGCGGCGTCGCCTGATTGGCCGCCAAACAAAGCCCACAACCGAGACCCTTCGTTCACCCATGTCTGCCGAACTGCTCGCCTCCCGTCGCGACACGACACTGATCCTTACGATCTCCAATCCCGGCGCAAGAAACGCGCTGCACCCGGACATGTACGCGGCCGGCGTCGAGGCCTTGTCCACAGCCGAGCGTGACCCTGACATACGGGCCGTGGTAGTGACTGGCGCGGGGGACGCTTTCTGCGCCGGCGGCAACCTGAACCGTCTTCTGGAAACCCGCAGCAAAGCTCGCGAGGTCGCTGCCGACTCGGTGGGCAAGCTGCATGCATGGGTAGAGGCCCTGCGGGATTGCCCCAAGCCCGTGATCGCCGCGGTGGAAGGCCCGGCGGCGGGCGCAGGGTTTTCGCTGGCGCTGGCTTGCGACCTGATTGTCGCCGGTCATTCCGCCCAATTTGTCGCCGCCTACGTCAAGGTGGGACTCTCACCTGACGGTGGCATCACCTGGGCACTCTCTCAGGCACTGCCGCGCCAGCTGGCAACCGAGATACTCATTGAGGGCAAACCCGTATCGGCATCGAGGTTGCACCAGGCCGGGCTAGTCAACCGTGTGGTTGTCGACGGCCAGGCATTGAATGCCGCGCTGGACTGGAGTGACGAACTCTCGCGACTCTCGCCACACGCGATGGAGAACATCAAATCGCTGCTGCGCGAGGCTCCCGATCATGCCTTGCCCGAGCAGCTCGAGTCCGAGCGGCGAAGCTTCGTCGATTGCCTGCACCACCCGGATGCTCTGGAAGGCATGACCGCCTTCCTTGAAAAAAGAAAACCGCACTACCGCTAGGATGTGGCATCAAGGTCTGCCATCAATATCCCCCGTTCACCCTAAAAAAAGAAAGCAACCCCGCAATGAGCTTTAACCCACGTCGCCGCGTATTCCTGATGCGCCATGGCAGCGTCACCTATTTTGATAACGAAGGCAAACCCTACTTGCCCGAGACGGTTCCGCTCAATGAACAGGGACAGGCACAGACCACCGCCGCTGGCCGCGTGTTTGCCGGCGCTGGCATTCGATTTGATAAAGTGATTGTGTCCGGCTTGCCGCGCACTCTGGAGACCGCCACCCGAGTGCTGGCCGAAACGGGTCAGGCCATCGAATTCGAGCACTGGCCTGAGCTGGTGGAAATACGCGGTGGAAAACTCTCTGCGATACCCGACCATCAATTGCGTGAGGCTTTCACCGGCGCATTTGAGGGTGTGCCGCCTGAAGACAAGCAATTCCTCGGTGGCGAAACCGTGGGTCAGCTCATGGATCGTGTATACCCGGCCATCGATAAACTTCGCAAGGACCCCGAGTGGGATACTGTGCTAATGGTGCTGCATGGCGGCGTGAATCGCGCAATCTTGTCCTATGCACTGACCGGGCAACGCCTGTTCCTGGGAAATCTGGCGCAGACAGCCGGTTGCATCAACGCGATGGATGTCGGTCACGCCGCATCCGACTGGGTCGTTCGACTGATGAATTATTCGCCGCCGTCCGAACTGCAAGCCGAGTCGCGCGGCACGACCATGGAGGCGCTGTTCGAGCAGTACCGGAAAGCGCGTGGCCTGTAAGTTTCAGGCCGTAGACTTGAGCCATCAACAGAAGCAGCGGGAGATAGTGCGGCTATGTACGAAGAATTCATGGGGACCAAACCTGTCGCGGAACGCATGAAAGTTAATCTCGACGCGTTGTCCGGCTACCTGCACGAACATGTGCGGGGGTTCCAGGGCAAACTTCAGATTGAGCAATTCAAAGGCGGCCAGTCCAACCCCACCTTCAAACTGACTTCAGACAAGCAGTGCTATGTGCTTCGCACCAAGCCTGCGCCAGCGGCCAAGCTACTGCCCTCGGCCCATGCGATCGATCGCGAATTCCGCGTGATGGATGCTTTATCGAAAGCCGGCTTTCCGGCCGCAAGACAATACGTATTGTGCGAAGACGAATCCGTGATCGGACGCGCTTTCTACCTCATGGAATTCGTCGAGGGTCGCGTACTGTGGGATCAGGCGCTGCCGGGCATGAGTAATGAGGATCGTGCTGCACACTATGATGAAATGAACCGCGTCATCGCCCAGCTGCACAGTCTCGATTACCGCGCCGTCGGGCTGGAAACTTTTGGCAAACCGGGTAATTATTTTCAGCGTCAGATCGATCGATGGATACGCCAGTACAAGGCGGCAGAGACCGAGCACATACCAGCGATGGAACACCTGATCGACTGGCTGCCCAGACATATTCCGACAGGCGAGATAACGACGATCGTCCACGGTGACTACCGTCTGGACAACATGATCTTCCATCCTACCGAGCCGAAGATTCTTGCTGTCCTCGATTGGGAGCTTTCGACCCTGGGCCACCCACTAGCGGATTTTTCGTACCACTGCATGAGCTGGCATATCGAGCCCGGCATGTTCCGTGGCCTAGGCGGTCTTGATCTCAAAGCGCTGGGCATCCCCTCGAAAGACGAGTACATCGAGCGCTACAGCGAGCGTACCGGCATCGCCATCAACAAAGATGATTTTCGCTTTTATCTGGCCTATAACATGTTCCGTATGGCGGGCATCTTGCAAGGCATCATGAAGCGCTATCAGGACGGCACTGCCGCCAGCGAGGAGGCGCTCAAGAGCGGGCAGGCTGCAAAACCGATGGCGACGATGGGCTGGGATTACGTCTCCGGAGTGCGCCCGATTTGATCATCAGAAATCACGCAACAGACCAACGACTGACAATAACCAGCGAGGAGACAGCATGGATTTCGAATATTCCCCCCGGTGCATGGAGCTGCGAGAGAAGCTCAACCACTTCATGGATCAATACATTTATCCCAACGAGCGCACCTACAAAGAGGAGGTTGACCGTAATGGTCGCGAGAAGGGCAATCGCTGGATTCCGACAAGAATCGTCGAGGAACTCAAGCCTATTGCACGCAAGGAAGGCCTGTGGAACCTGTTCCTTCCCAAATCAGCCCATGCTCCCGAAGGCCTCTCCAACCTGGACTACGCGCCCCTGTGCGAAATCATGGGTCGTATCACGTGGGCGCCCGAGGTCTTCAACTGCTCCGCGCCCGACACCGGCAATATGGAAACCATCGAGCGCTATGGCACCGAAGAGCACAAAGAGCAATGGCTCAAGCCCCTGCTGCGCGGTGAGATCCGTTCCGCTTTTGCCATGACCGAGCCCGATGTGGCCTCGTCAGATGCCACCAATATCAGCACGCGCATCGAGCGCGCGGGCAATGAGTATGTGATCAATGGTCGCAAGTGGTGGACTTCCGGTGCAGGTGATCCGCGCTGCAAGATCTATATCTTGATGGGCAAGACCGATCCCGATGCACCACGGCACTCGCAGCAGTCGATGATCCTCGTGCCAGCTGATACCAAGGGCGTGACCGTGGTTCGCCCCTTGTCCGTCTTTGGCTACGATGACGCGCCGCATGGGCACTGCGAGGTCATTTTCGATAACGTGCGCGTGCCTGCCTCCAACATTTTGCTGGGTGAAGGCCGCGGCTTCGAAATTGCGCAGGGTCGCCTGGGCCCTGGCCGCATCCACCACTGCATGCGCGCCATCGGTACCGCAGAGCGCGCACTGGAACTGATGTGTCGCCGTATCGATTCTCGCGTCGCCTTCGGCAAAAAAGTGTCCGAGCAAGGTGTCTGGCGGGAGCGTATCGCCGAGTCGCGCATCATGATCGACAGTGCCCGTCTGCTGGTTCTGAAAGCCGCCTACATGATGGATACCGTAGGCAACAAGGTGGCCAAATCCGAGATCGCCATGATCAAGGTCTTGGCACCCGTCATGGCGCAACAGGTGATTGACTGGTCGATCCAGGCACATGGCGGTGGCGGTGTATCTGACGACTTTGCTGTCGCTCAACTGTGGGCGCATAACCGCACCCTGCGCATTGCCGATGGTCCGGACGAGGTGCATCGCAATGCGATTGCCAAGCTCGAACTCGCCAAGTACGCCAGCCATGGTGAATCTCTGGATCTTCCGATCACCCGATCGTAATCAGGTCGCTGCAGGGTCGCTATTACCGGGTCCATATCAGCACGCTGCGCGTCGGGAGTGTAGACTTCCCGACGCTTTTTCATTCAGGGGAACCCCATGATCGATGTCTATTCAATGGCAACGCCCAACGGGCACAAAGTACATATCATGCTGGAAGAGTGTGGTCTGCCCTATCGGGCGCATAACATCGATATTGGCAAAGGCGATCAATTCACCCCCGAGTTTCTTGCGATCTCGCCGAACAACAAGATTCCAGCGATCGTTGATCCCGATGGCCCGGATGGCCAACCAATCTCGATGTTCGAGTCAGGCGCGATCCTGATTTACCTCGCCAGCAAGGTCAACCAGTTCCTCGGCAGGACCGACCGTGAAAAATTCACGGTGCTGCAATGGCTGATGTTCCAGATGGGTGGACTGGGCCCGATGCTGGGTCAAGCGCATCACTTCCGCATCTACGCACCTGAGCAGATCGACTACGCCGTCAACCGATACACCAATGAAGCAAAGCGACTGTATGGCGTGATGGACAAACAGCTAAGCAAGCACCGCTACATGGCGGGCAACGAGTACACGATCGCTGATATCGCCTGCTTTCCTTGGACACGCTCATGGAAAAATCAGGGTATCGATTGGGACGACTTCCCGAACGCGAAGCGCTGGCATGATGAGATAGCGTCACGCCCGGCTGTGCAGCGCGGCGTTGAAGTGCTGGCCGATCTGCGCAAGCCACTCCTGGATGAAAAATCGAAAGAGATGCTGTTTGGCGCAGCGCAGTATCAAAAGCGTTGACGGGAGAGACAACAGTAAAAGAGGTCGACAAGCCTAAAAATACATCCTCAACAATGACTCTGCCACACACACCGGCTTGTCCTGCCCTTCGCATTCCAGCGTCATTTGCCAGACACACTGCAGGCAAGCCTCCAGCTCTTCCACCTGCAGCAGGGTAAAGCGCCCTCGCAATCGGCTGCCAACACGCACCGGTGAAGGAAAACGTACTTTGTTCAGGCCGTAGTTAATGCTCATCTTTCCCTTCGGAAGAACTACAACAGATTCAAATAACTTGGGAATCAGCGAGAGCGTCAGGTAACCGTGAGCGATCGTGGTGCCGAAAGGTGACTCTCGCCTGGCGCGCTCCACATCCACATGAATCCATTGCGGATCATCGGTCGCTTGAGCGAACTGGTTCACGCGACTCTGCTCCATGGTCATCCAGTCAGAGATGGCAACTTCATTCCCAAGCTCGGCCTGCAGATCAGCGACCGTGTTGAACTTCTTGATTGTCATTAGCTTTCTTTCTAAAAAATCAGGCGTCTTGCGCGAATCCCGGTTGCGCGATAAAACGTCCGAGATGATGATCCGTATCGCCTAGCGTGAGCTCAATGACTGACAGGCGTTTAAAATAATGCGCAGCGGGCATTTCGTTCGTCACCCCCATGCCTCCGTGCAGCTGCACCGCCTGCTGCCCAATGAATTTCAGTGCCTCACCAACGCGCGCTTTGGCCGCAGACACGATACGACGGCGCTCAGCGACATCGGACGAGGATACCCTCACGGCGGCGAGCATGGTCATGGAACGTGCCTGCTCAAGCTGCATGAACATATCGGCCATGCGGTGCTGCAGGACCTGGAATTTGCCAATGGGTACGCCAAACTGTTGACGCGTCCGGACGTACTCCAGAGTGGATGCCTGCAGCGCTTCCATCGCACCGAGTGCTTCCGCACACAGCAGCACAACACCATGGTCAGCCGCAGCATCGAGCAAATCAAAACCATGACCCTCGGTCCCCACCAAGGCAGTGGCAGCGACGCGCACGCCGGAGAAACGGACGGTGGCGATGCGTAAGCCATCATGGCTGCGTGTATCGCGCAGGCTGATACCCGAGGTTTGTGCGGGAATCACGAATAAGGAAATACCCTCCTTATCGCACTGCTGGCCACCCGTTCGCACGGAAACAATCAGCTGCCCTGCCTGAGCACCGTGAATCACACCAATTTTTTCGCCATGAATTACATAGGCATCTCCATCACGACGCGCCGTCACGCTTATGTCGCTCAGGTCATAACGCGACTGACGCTCATTCAATGCGCACGCAAGTTTCAGGCCTCCACCAGCCACCTGTGAGAGCAAATCGCCATGACTGCCGGCCAGCGTCAAGAACCTCACGCCCAAAGCAGTCGCGAACACTGGTTCCACTACCAGCGCTCGTCCCAGAGCTTGCATCACGACCATCTGATCGATCGGAGTGCCATCAAAACCTTCGCAGTCTGCTGGCACGGGCAGTGCCAGAACGCCCAGTTCAGCCAGCGCTTGCCAGGCGGGTTCGGACCACCCAATTTCAGAGTGAATGATCTCCTTGCGTTTCTCGAAGCTGTAATCCTTCCCAGCCCAACGAGAAATCGCATCGGATAATTGCTGCTGCTCGGGGGAGAGATCAAAATCCATGGATATCTCCTCACAACCCCAGAATCATCTGGGTGATGATATTGCGCTGTATCTCGTTTGATCCACCATAGATCGAGGTCTTTCGGTAGTTGAAGTAATACGGCATCAGTGGCGCACTGTCGTCGTCTTCTGCCATACTATGCTCACGCCCCCCTTCCAGATAGTCGGGATCGAACGGCAAGCCCAACGGGCCCGCCGCTTCGACCATGAGCTCGGTAAGTCGCTGCTGTATCTCGGTACCCTTGATTTTCAGCAGCGAGGCTTCGGGGCCCGGAGAGCGCTGCTTTGCCTCCTGAGAGATCACGCGCAGCACGGTGACCTCCAGTGCCATTAAATCCATCTCCAGCGCGGCAACCTTGTGCGCATACACAGGATCATGGATCAACGGCCGACCATTCTTTTGCATGCGCGCGGCCAGTCGCTTGACGAAGGCGAGTTCGCGCTTGGAGCGCCCGACAGCGGCAATATTGGTACGCTCATGACCGAGTAAATATTTTGCGTAAGTCCAGCCACGATTCTCTTCACCGATCAGATTTTGCACGGGCACGCGCACTTGATCGAAGAAAACTTCGTTCACCTCATGGTCTTCGTCGAGGGTAATGATAGGACGAACGGTGATACCAGGCGTCTTCATGTCAATCAGCAGAAACGAAATGCCTTCCTGCTTGCGTGCCCCCGTATCAGTACGCACGAGACAAAACATCATGTCAGCGTGTTGCGCGAGTGTAGTCCAGGTTTTCTGGCCATTGACAACATAGTGATCGCCATCGCGCTCTGCGCGCGTCTTCAGCGAGGCGAGGTCAGACCCCGAACCGGGTTCGGAATACCCCTGACACCACCAGTCGTCGCAGGACAAAATGCGCGGCAAGTAATGCCGCTTTTGCGCTTCGTTGCCGAATGCAAGGATGACCGGACCAACCATATTCACACCAAAGGCCAGAATCGGCGGCGTGCCGGCCCGAGCACACTCTTCTTCCCAGAGATGCTGCTGCACTTTACTCCAGCCAGTGCCGCCGTATTCTACGGGCCAGTTGGGTGCCACCCAGCCCTGCTGATACACGATTCGATGCCAGCGGACAAAATCATCGCGCTTGAGTCGCTTGTGATTCAGAACCTTGTGCTGAAGGTCTTTCGGCAGGTTCGCATCTAACCAGGCGCGCACCTTGTCTCGGAACGCCAGATCCTCTGGCGCATAGTTCAGGTCCATGCAGTCTCCGTAGGGTCTCTTTTTATAGCACGACCGTTCGGATTCTACCTGAAGAATGGCGCAGTCCCGTAGAGGCTGCCGACACCGCTTGAAGGGCAAGACGGGAGGCCTCGACCTCCACGTCGTGACTGGAAAACGATTAACTCTGATTAATCCTGATTAATTCTGATCAATCCTGATAGGACCGGAAAATATCCGGATGCTCAACTTGTCCGGAGGCAGTGGGAGAAGTCGTGGGGAGATGGCTGCAAGCCGCAAGCACCACGATCGCCAGTAGGGTCAGGCAGGTTTTCATCGGTTTCCTCTTGGTCAATGGCTGATAAAGATTCCGCAGACAGTTTGCTCACCGGTACGGTTGACTGACCGCAGACCTGCGATCAGAACATGAGAGCCGGGAATAGTTTCAATCTTTTGGGCATTTTTTTGGCCACTCCGTTTCGAATATCGGCAACGATGGCTGCACAACGATTGATTGGGCGACTACCGGCTCACCACCTTAGGACCAGACTAGCAGATCGCTCCGCAGATATCGCGTGGATGATCGAATATAGAACAAACTGCGGTCGAGCTTTGATGCCAATCACGGCTCCCCGCAAACGACTTTCTGGACAACCCCTGCGGGCTTAGCATGGTCTGCATCCAACCAGAACTGGGGTTCAGTCTTGCTGAACACTACGTGCCCAGGACCATGTTTGCCAGACAAATTTTCGAGTTTTATGATGCGTGTTCTTGGCTGAGCCGGTGCATAAAACTGTCTGCGCGCCAGTTCGCCATTTCAACTTCACCGGGTGAGAGTTTTTTCGCAGCGACTTCCATCGCTTGCTTCGCCAGTGCGTAGCCACTCAGAAAACTGATGCGGTACCACTCATACGATTTGAGCAGGCTCTCCTCAACTCCCTGACCATGAGCGACCATAAAGGCAAGATTGAACTGCGCTCTGGCATGCCCCCGTTGCGCTGCGCTCTCATACCATTTGGCCGCCTCATCAAATCGCTGTGGGGTTCCGAGTGCCCGCGCATACATCTGCCCCAATTCGAACTGAGATTCGACGTGTCCCCGTTCGGCGGCCATGGTGAAATACTGCAGCGCTCGGACCAGATTGGGTGAGTGGCTGGGTTTATAGTTGGCTTTTTTGGGAATAATCGCTAATTGCGACTCTTCGGCAGGCAGGGTGGCATCGGTGCCTGCCTCCCCCGCCTTGAACAATTGCCCCAGCCGCAACTGCGCTTGCAAATGCCCCTGACGGGCAGCAATGTCGTATAGCTCCACGGCGTGGATGCGCGACACGCGGTCCTGTATCTGCTGTTCCAGATATCGGGCCCATTCGTAGTGCGCCTCAATATGCTCCTGCGATGCGGCAAGTCGGAATAGCCGCTGCGCCTCCTGCGGGTCGCGCTCGACGCCCATCCCGTAGGCATGGGCCATGGCAAGCCGCAGCTGGGCATCGGGATCATCATTCGCCGCTGCGATGGCGAGCCACCCCATGGCAAGCTCGGGGTCCGGATCTGCACCGATGCCGTCGAACACGTGACAGCCAAGTGACGCCATCGCCTCCCAGTCCTGATCACGTCGCACGGTCGAAAAAAGATGACGCACTCGATCGCCTTCAAGCACCAGCATCTGCGCCTGCCGTACCTGTGCCGGCGTCAGCTCGGAGGAAAGTCGCTGAATTTGTGCTGCCGCGCGCGGCTCGTCACGACCCGCTGCCAGTCTGAACCACATGAGCGCACGCACAAGATTTTTTTCCCCGCCCTCTCCCTTGGAATTCATCAGGCCCAGCTGATACCGCGAAGCAGCGTGACCATGCAGCGCGATGAACCCGAACAAGCGACGCGCGAGGTGAAGGTCCTGCACTACCCCGTCACCGTGGCGTAGGCGCAGTGCCTTCTGATACAGAGTGGCGGGATCTGCTTTGAGCAGTTGGTCAAGGGTTAGAGCGGCGAGCGTCATTGAGCGATGACTGGAGGCTTATCCGCAAAGTCTGCCACAGAAAAAGCGTGATTGCAGTGCCTGCCCGAACTCGCGCACCCGTGATGCAAAGGGCTCAGGCAGGCAAAGGCGAGCGTCCCAAAATCATGTCGGCTGCCTTCTCGGCCACCATCATTGTGGGCGCACCGGTATTCCCCGAAGGCATAGTCGGCATCACGGATGCATCAACCACGCGCAAACCCTCCAGACCTTTCACGCGAAGTTCGGCATCCACCACCTTGCCCATGCTGCAGCTGCCAACAAAGTGCCAGCTGGTTGTGCCACGTTCACGCGCGCAGTCGAGTAGCTCGTCATCTGTCATTGCGCTGGGTGGTGGAAATTCATCTCGCTCGATATACGGCTGAAAAGGCGCACTGTGCATAATGCGCCTGGCCATGCGCAGCGAATCGATAGCCACGCGCCGGTCTTCTTCGCTTTGCAGATAGTTGGGCTGGACGGCAGGCAGTTCGAAAGGATCAAGAGAGCGCAGCCGCACATTGCCCACACTGGTGGGACGCAACTGGTAATAGCCCAACGTCATGCCGGGGAAATCATCCAACTGACCCGCCACACCCGAGGCATAACTGCCGGGCGCGAAATGAAACTGCACGTCATCCAGCGCCAGACCCGGACGTGATTTGGTAAACGCATACGCAACTGAAGGGCTGATCGCCAGCACACTGGGCTTGCCCAGTGCCCATTTTGCGATTTCACCCAAAAGACGAACGCCACGCGCAGTGTGGTTGATCGTGCTGACGCCTTTGACACGAAGGATGGTGCGCACCATGTAATGGTCTTGAAAATTCTCGCCGACTTCCTCCATGGCTTGAACAACCCGTATGCCCATCTGCTGAAGGAATTCTGCCGGACCGACGCCCGAGGCTTGCAAGATCTTGGGGGAATTCCCCGCACCCGCAGACAAAATCAGTTCGCGCCTGGCCTTCACCGAGTGTACCGCTCCGCCACGCTCGCGCTGGAACTCGACACCGGCCGCGCGCTTGCCCTCGAATACTATTCTTGTGACATGTGCATGTGTCTTCACATGAAGCCGCCCGGTCGCTCTTGCCGGCCTGAGGAAGGCCGTCGCCGCACTGATACGTCGTCCCTGATAAATCCAGCGCTGATAGTACCCAGCCCCCGTCAGCTGACCACGATTGTAGTCGGCGTGTTTGGGGATCCCCAGCTCATTGCCTGCGGCCTCGATAAAGGCATCGCAAAGGGGATGCCGCCAGTCGCAATCCGTGATCGGCAGCAGACCGTCACTGCCCCGTATCGCGGGATCGTGCTCGCCAATGCGACGCTCTGTTCGGCGAAAATACGGCAGCACCTCGCGGTAACTCCACCCAGGATTCCCCAGTGCCGCCCACTGATCAAAATCTTCGATCTGACCGCGGGTGTAATTGAAACCATTGATCGAGCTCGAACCGCCCAGCGCACGACCCATGCGGGTGACCACACGACGACCGGCCGACCCCTCTGCGGGTTCGGTAGAAAAATCCCACGTATAACGCGGGTCATGCCCAACCTTGATAAAGCCTGCGGGAATATGAAAGTAGGGATGGATATCAGAGGGCCCAGATTCCAGCACACACACCGTGTAGCGCCCATCTTCGCACAGCCGGTGCGCCAGCAGGCAGCCTGCGGCGCCCGCGCCCACGATCACATAATCGAATGTTTCCATCGTCCCTGTCCTTTTTCTTGTTATTTTTCGGTTATTGTATTTTTTCTAGCGACGATTATCACTACACAACAGAGTTCGCGGACAGCGGTGCAAGCCCGCAGATCATTGTCGACGCATTTTCCGCGACCATCATCGTCGCGGTGCCCCTAGAACCTCGCTCGTTGGGTTCATGCCAAGGCACTACTCTGCAAGCCGCGCGCTCGCGGCTACCCAGCCACGACCGTCATTTTATCGTCAGACTGGCCCGCGCGCCCTGCTTCATTTGGGTGGCCCGATGAGATTCCACACCAACCAGTGAAAACGGGAAGTCCTTCGTCGCTGTGCTTGCCAGTACCCGGCTTCGATGCCGACTTTACGTACCGGGCCAGTGCATGTGTTGACATCAGCTAAAGCACAAGGCAGAAGTCGGAGGGCAGAGGGTGCAAGGCAGGTGCCATCAATCAGCGTTCTCTGATCACCCTCATCCGTCATGAAGTCGCACACAGGCACGCCAATGACAAGCACAGTCGCGAGCAAAGCGGCCGGGCGCTGCTGGCAGAGTAGATCAATCGCTGACGACCAGTCAGCGCGCGATCCGCAAACTGGGCTTCGCGAGAGACGAAGCCAGTCCTTGGTTATTCAAAACTGCGTGCGTGGAGAGATCATTCAAGAAAGTCAGGCTGCTCTTTCAGGATGCGCGCATACAAAGGCTGAAACTGGAACCAGCCTGCATAAGGCGAGCCCACAATGTCGTAGGTTTGCTGCGCAGAGGCCGGCGAAATCATTTTTAGCGGCTTGCCATGCGAGGCGGCCTCCGCCATCAGCTGCACCTGGCAGCTGCGCTCGAGGCAGATGTACCACCATGCCGCAGCATCCACTGTCTGGCCAACGGTGAGTATGCCGTGGTTCTGCAAGATCGCGGCCTTGTTTGGCCCCAGCGCCCTGGAGATTCGAACGCCCTCGTCCACTTCGATCGCCACGCCACCAAAATCCTCGTATACCGCGTGGTCGTTGTAGAACGCGCAGACATCCTGGGTGATGTAATCCAAGGGGCGACCCAGCGCTGACCATGTTCGGCCATACGGCGAGTGCGTATGCGCTGCCGCGTTCACGTCAGGGCGCAGCGTGTGGATGGCGGAATGAATCGCAAAGGCGGCGCAATTGACGGGGTGGTCACCCTCGACCACATTGCCGTGATGATCAACCCGAATCAGGTTGGAGACTTTCACCTGACTAAAATGCACGCCATAAGGATTGACCCAGAAGGTGTCGGTGAACTCGGGGTCGCGCGCGGTGATGTGGCCAGCGACACCCTCATCGAAACCAAAGCGGGAAAACAGCCTGAACGCGCCCGCAAGCTTTTGCTTGCGATGCAGACGTTCCTCAGCCAGGGTGCTGAATTTGGGGATGGCCGGCAGGCTGCGCGCATAGCCATCGCCCAGTTGCTGCTGGTTTAGCTCGATGATGGACAATTCTGCGTGATCGTTCATGAGGTCTCCTGGTGGATGCGGCTGACTCGCGTTTTTTTTCGGACTATTTTCAGGCTATTTTCAAATTATTATCAACTGACGCATCGCGCTAAAAGCGCATAGTAAACCCGCATGGTAAACCTGTCGCGTGGACGGGAGAACTGGGGGTCCAGGCCCTACAATAGGCCGGCCGAGTGAACCACTGCCGCTGAAACCCCAAGACCTGACGACAATAGAGCTGCCATGAAATCACTGATCCAAATGACCGCGCTACTGGGTTCGCTGATTAGCCTGCCGGTGGATGCGGCCGGAAAATTCTACACACAGCAGGAATTTGACGCCCTTAATGCGGCCGGCAAGACGATGGTCATTCATGTTCATGCGGACTGGTGCGGCATCTGCAAAGCTCAGGATAATCAAATCAATGCTGCGATGAGTTCGCCGGAATTCAAGGATGTCATTTTTTTTGAAGTCGATTTTGACGTGCAACGCAAGGCTGTAAAGTTTTTCAACACCAAAGTACAAAGTGTGCTGATCATCTTCAAGCAAGGCCAGGAAATCGATCGCACTGTCGGCCTTCGTGACCCCGGTGCCTTGCAAATATTCCTTCAACAAGCACTACCATGACACACCCCAGCCCTATGCCAAAAGCCTACCTGATCGCTGAACTCACCATCCATGATTGGGATGCCTATGAACGCTACCGTCAGCAAGTCGTGTCCACGATCGAGGCTGTGGGTGCCAGATTCATCGTTCGTGGAGGCAGACGCCGGCAGATGGAAGGGGTTGATGAAGCTCACCATGATCAGCTACGTACCGTGATCGTTGAATTTCCATCGATGGACGTGGCGCTTGCCTGGTATGAGTCACCCGCTTATGCGCCGCTGATCGCGCTGCGCCGCTCTGCATCGCAGACCCGCTTATTCTTCGTCGAGGGCAGCGGAGCCGGGTAAGAAGGCCAGCATGGCAAGCGATGTGATTTCAAAGCCGAGACTCGCAGCCTGCTGAGGATCAAATGATGATGTTGAATCCATAACGGCGATCGCTTCGCCCTGCGATACAAACTGCCGCCTCAGAAGAATCTCCATGGGCAGCGTTTGGGCGGATCCGCCATATCCCCGGCAGGTCGCCGTGAACAGGCCCTTTTCCATCTTTCCTCGGCACTCGAATCCCGCCTCGCGCCAGAACACCCAGCAGCCGGCAGACGCGGGAGCCTTCTCGTTCCAGGGCATCAGCTGAACGGGTTTGGGTGGCACCGGTTCAGGCAACTGCGCCAAGGCCTCCCCGGCTTGCTCGGCGAGCACGAGTTGATCTGCGGTCGGGTCAACCAATTCGCCCTCGACGTCCTGCCGCGGTAATTCATCCGCTGACACAGCGGGGCCGTCTGCCCGCCTTGGTCGCGACTCGTCAACGTCCGCAGACACCGCAGGGGCAAGCGCGACGCTGGCCAGAGGCTGGGCCATCAGCGCGTCGGCAGACGGCGGCAACTCAGCAGCAGCGGTCTGAGGAGGGGAATCTTCTAGAGTGGGCATGGAAAAAATTACTCATGGCACGCCGGCATGGCAATGACCAATGCAAACTCTAGCAAAGGGTCGAGGCCGGCTCGCTTCGTACCAGTGTAAATCGGTGTTAACAACGCTGAAAATTCAGGCAACACCCAGATAGATCTTGCGAATACGGTCGTCAGAAGACAGCGATGCCGCCGTGCCTTCCTGTGCCACACTCCCATGCTCAAGCACGTAGGCACGGTCAGCAATGTGCAAAGCCGATTGCGCATCTTGTTCCGCCACCAGAATCGCAACACCCGAATCGCAGATGGTACGGATGGCAGCAAAAATTTCCATCTTCAGACGGTGCGCTATGCCCACGGAGGGCTCATCCAGCAGCAGCAACTGGGGCGCACCCATGAGCGCGCGACCGATGGCCACCATTTGCTGCTGACCACCAGAGAGGGTGCTCACAATCTGATCGCGACGCTCAGCCAGTATCGGGAAGAGCGCATAAACACGGTCGAGATCGCGGCCCACCGCCTCCGCATCCCGCCTCAGATAGGCTCCGAGCTGCAAATTCTTAATCACCGAGAGTTCGGGAAACAAACGCCGGCCCTCCGGACAATGGCAGATACCCTGACCCACGACCTGCTCGGTCGAGTAGTGATGCAGCGACTGACCATTAAAATTCAGCACGCCACGCGATGGCAAGGCACGTGAGATGACTTTGAGCAGCGTGGATTTGCCGGCGCCGTTAGGTCCGAGAATGGCAACCAGTTCACCCTTGCCGACCTCGAGACGGATATCTTCCAACGCCACCGCCTGACCGTAGGCGGCAGTGAGCTTGTCAAGTACGAGCATCATGATTCCACCACCGTGGGCGCCTGTTTGCCGATATACGCCTCAATCACGCGCGGGTGGTTGACGATGTCTGCCGGCAGCCCCTCGGCGATCACTTCGCCAAAATCCATCGCGATCACACGCGAGACTAGCTGCATGAATTCTCTCAGCTTGTGCTCGATCAACAAGATCGTCAGATTTTTTTCTTTGTGCAGCGTGCGTATGAGCGAGGAGATGGCCTCAATCTCTGACGATCCCAGGCCAGCAAAAGGTTCGTCGAGCATGAGTAACTCGGGTTCGGCGGCCAGCGCACGGGCGATTTCCAGCCGTCGTAAATCACCATAGGACAGTAGCTCGGCTGGTGTCTGCGCCTTGGCTGCCAGACCAACCTGAGAGAGCAGCTGCATCGCCCTCTCCCCCAGATCATGATGGTGCACGCGGGGGCCGAGGCTGCCCACCAGCACATTCTCCAGGACCGACAAGCCGACGAAAGGTCGGCATAGCTGGAAAGTACGCGCCACACCCCGCGAGACAATCTTGTGGGGTTTCACGCCGCGCAGCGACTGCCCATTGAAAATGACACTTCCCCCATCCGGGGGGATAAAGTTGGTCAGCAAATTGAACATCGTAGTCTTGCCAGCACCATTTGGGCCAAGTATGCCAACGATCTCGCCGCGCACGATCTTCATGCTGACATTTTTCACCGCATGCAGCCCGCCAAAGCGCTTGTCCAGGTCCCGCACATCGAGCAATATCTCGCTCATGGCTTGCCCCCCATGGCTGCACGCACACGTTGCCACAGCGGCGCGATCACGCCATTGGGCAAAAAGAAAATGATCAGAATCAGCAGCACGCTGTACACCATCAGGCGCCACTCGCCGACATTACGCAAGCCCTCTGTCAGCAATGTTAGCAACAGTGCCCCACCGACAGGCCCGAAGATCGTGCCCATGCCGCCCACATACACCATCGTGATCACCGTGACGGAGGTGACCACTGCGAACAACTGCGGACTCACCTGCAGCTGGTAGTGCGCATACAGCGCGCCGCCGAGTCCGGCAAAGGCGGCGCTGATGACCAACGAGACAATCTTGTAAGTAGTGATTGGAATGCCTGCCGCTAGGCAGGTCGCTTCGTCACCGCGTATGGCGCGCAAGATCAAACCCCAGCGCGATCGCGCCAGCCAACCAAGCACGAAAGTAATCAGCCCCAGCAGCGCGAGCACGAACCAGTAGTAATGCAGATGGTTGCGTATTAGCGGCGCGATGTCTTGGATACCCTCTTCACCCCCGGTGTGTTCCCAGAAAATCAGCATCAAGCGCTGCATGATAACGGCCGCCGACAGCATCGCCAGCGCAAAATACGGTCCCTTCAATCGCAGGGTCGGAAAGCCCAGCAGCAAGGCAAACGCCATGGCCAGCAGCATGGCGCTCGGGAGACTCCACCAGGGACCCAGTTCCATTTGTACATTCAGGAAACCCGCTGCATACGCGCCGACACCAATAAATAGCGAGTGACCAAAATTCTCCCGACCGGTCAGGCCGGACATGAAATCCCAACTGACAGCCCAGATGCCGTAGATGGCCGCCACGGTCAGCACGCCAATGAGGTAATTACCGGGAAACGCAATCGGGGCAACCGCCATCAAGGCCAGTGCCGCAAGCCCCGCAGCACCACTGAACTTATCAAGTCGCTTGAATCCGCTCATGGGTATGCCCTCAGAATGCCGCGCGCTTGCCAAAGAAGCCGGCCGGTCGGAACACGAGCATGAGCAGCGTCGCCAGTACCGAGACAATCTCGGTCCAACTGGTGGACACGAGGTAGGCAACCAAGGTCTCAGCATATCCCAGCATGAGCGCAGCTAGAATACTGCCGGGGATGGAACCCAAACCGCCCACGATCACGATCGCAAACGCCTTCACAATCGGCAGCAGGTGCATGGATGGCTGCACCGAGAGGAATGGACCGGCCAGCACACCCGCCAGTGCGGCCAATGCGGCAGAGATCGCCATCACCAGAGAAAAAATCCGGTCACTCGGGATGCCCATGTACTTTGCGGCTTCAGCGTCCTGCGAGATCGCCAGAATGGCACTACCAAGGCGAGTGCGCTGTATGAACAGATACAGCGCACTGATGGAGACCACCGCCACCAGCAAAGTCAGCAAACGCTGCCCGGCCACATCAACACCGCCAAGGCTGACCTTAGCGTCGATAAACGCGGGAACGTTGCGGTACTCGGAGCCAAAAATCAGGAACAAGGCCTGCTCGACCACCAAAGACACGGCAAGCGTGATCATCAACACGCCAAGCTGGGAATGCCGCAGTGGCCGAACCAGTACTTTCTCGACGATGACCCCAAAAGCGGCAACGAAGGCAATCGCCATCAAGGCGGCCAGCCAGAGAGGCAGGCCGAGCACGCCGGTGCCTACATAAGTGCCATAGGCGCCGAGCGCATAAAACGAGCCGTGCGCAAGATTAAGCACGCGCGCCACACCAAAAATCAGTGTGAATCCAACGGCCAGCATGGCGTAGATGGCGCTGGTGACCGCGCCATAGATCAGGATTTCCATCCCGGGGCCTTATTTCGTCATCCAGGGCGGGAGAATGAAATTCCCGGTACGAAGCTCCTTGGGATAAATAACAGCACGCTCACCCTTGTCCTGCCATTGCGCGAAAACCAGATTCGTCTTGCCCTTGCCAGTCTGGACATCATGGTTCTCATCGAAAGTAATTTCGCCTGCGACACCCTCATGCCGGGTTTTCTCCAGCTCTTTGATCACTTTGTCGTTGTCGAAGCTCCCCGCCCGCTTGACCGCATCGGCATACAGCAGCACGGCGTCATATGCAAAAAATGCCGTGTAGACAGGATAATTGGGAGAGCGCTTCTTGAACTCATCAAAGAAGGGCACGGTTTTTTTCGTCAGCGGCGCACGCACTGCAAAATTCGCTGCCACCTGAGAAATCGACTTGCCACCGATGCGACTGAAAAAATCGCCATCCATGCTCTTCACATCGATGCCACCGTAAGGAACAGGTACTTGGGCATCATGCCACTGCTTGGCAAAGATATCAGAAGAACCATGCGAGACCATCACGATCATATACTGGGCACCGCTGGACTTTACCTTGGCAAGTAGCGGTGAAAAATCCGAGGTCTGCGTATCGAACAATTCGGTCAGCTTGATCTCCGCACCGATTTCTTTCGCGCCTTTGGACAGCACCGGCACGAGATCCTGCACCCATTTGGCGTTTTCGCCGACGATGGCAATCTTTTTGTAGCCTAATTCGCCGATCACGAAATTCGAAATGTAATCCACCAATCCGCGGGCTTGGTGTGCAGCGTTGATTGGCCCGACCCGAAAAATGTATTTGTAGTTGTCGTAGTCGGTCTTTACCTTGTTGGTGATACTTGGCGACGCTGCACCCACCCCTAGGTAAATCATCTTCGCCGCAGAGATATGCGGCAGTTGAGCCAGCGTCACGCCGCTGGTGTAGCCGCCGATCAGTACATCGACTTTTTCATCGGCAATCAACTTGCGGATGGCGCTAATGCCAGTCTCGGGATTCTCAGTCTCATCGGCAGACACAAATTCCACTTTGCGGCCTAGAATGCCGCCTTTTTTATTGACTTCTTCCACCGCCATTTTCACAGCCGTCAAGGTATCGCGTCCGACTTGCAGTTGGACTGACGTAGGGACACCTATTCTGACCGGCTTGTTGTCCTGCGCATGCGAGATCGCTGGCAACAAGAGGTTGATAGAAACAAGAACACCCGCTACCGCGCAGGCCCACCACGGGCGCAGTCGACTTGCACTGATTGCCATGCTTTCTCCTCGTCTGACTAGTCTGTCGCGCCGGTTTGGGGTGGTGCTAAATACAAAGCCACTTCCCCAGCGGAGCGCTGTTTGATCAGGCCACACCGCGACACAGAACGTCGCTTATGGAATCGCTGATGAATTAAACACCGCAAGTTTTCTCTTTTGGGAAATAGCTGCAAGCCATTATTTTTAGCAGGCTCCCGCGTCACACAGCGATGCTGGCTCGCCATACAATGCGGTTTTTTCAGCGTCTCCCCAAGAACCAATCTCGCTAGGGTGATGGCAACGCGACAATGCCGCAGACCGTACCGACGTGCGGCAAGGTATTGGCAACGCCGCCAGCAACCTTACGAGCAGGTTCTAAGCCTTCATCATCCTGGACGAGCCGGATAGACCCAGTGAATGTAGTCGGTCAGAAAGTTTTGTGCAATGACGCAATGCGACATGAATACCCACTGCGCATGATCACCCTGCGTCCCAACACGGGTACCAGGTGATGCAAAAGTCCTGAATTGAGCTCATACCAGGGCAATCAGCCAGTGGCTAATGGGCACGACATAGGGTACTTTTCCAGCACGAATCTTCCACAAGACCAAACGAGACAAGGGGAACAAAGCCCCCGAGGGAATCGATCAAATAGCGACGCACCGCAGCACATGGCGGAATACTGATCAGCCTTGGACAATCATCATTTTGTTCTTATAAAGACAACACGATGATTGGAGTCCGCTCACCAAACCCCCTTTGGGCTTTCGCTTGCGCCTCCATGACACACGAGGAGCATGACGCATGCCCACTTGTGCGCGGGTGTGGGACAGCTCTCGTATCTTGTCGAGGCTGTCTGGGATACAGTAGTGTTGGAATTGATGAGGAATTAACAAAAATTCATTGCGCTTGGCAGACCCTGTCGACATAGGATGTGTGTATGAAACGAGCCGCCGTCTACTTCAACTTTATTCAAGATGTCAAATCGCGTGAGTCATCGCAACGCACCCCTGCACTCTCCCCTATCGAGCAAAGGTTGCTGGAGATTGTTGCGATCATCAACACCCGACACGAGCGGCTCTCTGTGAAAGATCTGATGTCGCACTCAGAAATCGGATCACCAGCAACGATTCATCAATACATTCATGCGATGGTTGACAAAGGCTGGATACGTTTGACTACTACTGAAGACGCTCGTCGTAAGCAGGTGGCTTTAAGTGGCACTGCAATGAAATATTTTGACAAACTCGGCACAGCGATCACCAAAGCGATCGCGCAGAAGAACACTTATTGACCTGTGGTCTTTGTTCCCGAAGATATTATCTCCAGCCGACATGAGTCACGTGCTTTTATTACTCAAAATCGCAGCGGGCTACCTGGCTTTTAATATCGTAAATCACTACGCCACTCAGACTTTGTACTTTGAGACGGGGGCGCATCTGATTCATTTACCAAGCGGCCTGCGCCTGGTGATTGTTCTGGTGAGTGGCGTGTTGGGTGCAACTGCAATAGCCATCGCGACATTTCCCTATGCGTATTTCCTACTTTTTAAAGACAATTTGCCGTTGTCGATGCTGATATCGTTAACAACCCCACTGATTCCGCTCGTCACGCTGACGCTCGTGAAACGATTCGTTCCTTGGAAAATCAATTTTTCCGATTTGAACCTGCAGAAATTGTTCATCTTGGCCGTCACCTACGCAACGACCAACGCCACAGTTCAGCAGTTTACCTACCATCTCTTTGACCTTGCCTCTCGACCACTGAATGCATGGTTGGTCATGTTTGCTGGTGATATATTGGGGATCGTGATTGTGCTCTATGCTTTGCGAATCATCGGCAAAGTGTTCGGTGAAAAAAAGGGCAGATAAACCAATAATCGGTTGAGTCGTTGCACCGCCTGAAAGCCGATGCTCGCGGGGCTTGAGAACCCATCTCGCAAGGGTGATGGCAAGGCGACATACTGTCGACAGTACAGGTGTACGGCAAGGCATTGGCAGCGCCGCCAGCGGCCGTAAGAGAAAGGTTCTGAAATGATCAACGACTGATCAACGATAGCAAAGAAAAACCGCTCCAAGCCTTTGATGCCTTGTGAGCGGTTACCAGAAAAGATTCCGTGGTGCCCGAGACCGGAATCGAACCGGTACGCCCCCTCGCGGGTAAGCGGCGGATTTTAAGTCCGCTGTGTCTACCAATTTCACCACTCGGGCCGTGCTGCTCGGGTATCCCGAACGCAGCATTAGCCCGTATTGTAAATCAAGCAAACCGACAGCCAGCAGCGAATGTGAATTTTCTTCAGACTATACGGAAAGCACTCAGAATCGATAGCGCAATCCGACCAGCACAGCACGCGGCGCACCGGGCGCGACAAAGCGGCTGGTGGTGGGATCGGCCAGCACCCCAGAAGCGTTGTAAATACTGTTTGCCATCAGGCCATAGGTTGAAAACCGTGTGTCGAGCACGTTGACAACCCTCGCGAAATATTCCAGCTTTTTGTCCGCCTCATAGCTGGCGTGCAGGTTGAGTAGTGCATACCCGCCCACCCGCGCGTTGATTCGACCTACCTCGGAATCGCCATCCTCGTTACCCTGCGTAATCTGTCCCGACGCCGCAATCACCGTCCCGCCCACAATCATCTTGGGCGCCGCATGCCAGTCAGCGTTCAGTTTCAGTGTGTGAGCGGGCAGACCCGCGATACGCGTCCCTTTGCTGATGGCGATCTCGCGCTCGCCACCGAACAGTTCACCCTCAGCCTGGTAGGTTGCGTGAAGGTAGCTGTAACTGAGGCGAAGATCGAAGTCAGCGACACGGGTGTAGGCGCTCAGATCAAGACCTTGACGACGCGTCCTGGCGAAGTTGCTAAAGTAGCCCAGACCCGCCTGATCGGTCGGTACGAACAAGATGTCGTTGGAATTATCTGAGCGGTAGACAGATACGGTATAACCAGAGTCATCAGAGAGCTTCCAGCGCATGCCACCTTCCAGCGTGCGGGCAACGACTTGTTTCAGATAAGGATCGGCCTGCAAACCTGTCGGCAAGCGGCACCCATTGTCCGGATCAGCGCACCCCAGTTCGATGACCGTGGGCACACGATTGCTCTGCCCGAGGTTACCAAATACCGTTACCCGCTCGTCAAGCTGGCGGCTCAGTCCCAGCGATGGATTCAGGCTGTTGTAGCTGAAAGATTCACGAGGCTGGGCGGTACCCGCGCCATTTTCATATTGGGTCAGGGTGTTGCTGACCTTGGCGTGATTGAAGCGCGCTGCGGCGGTCAGATGCGTCGCAGAATCAATGGCATAGGTGTCCGACGCATACACACCCAGCGCGTAGGAACTGCCGCGCACACCGACTTGGGACTGCGCTGCTACTTCACAATCATCAACAAAGCGGGACGCGTCAAGCTCGCACTCGGATGCCTGGTAGCCGCCATATCGCACGCGACTGGCATCAAGGCTCGCACCAGTCGTAATTTGGTGTGCATCGAGGATTTTGGTCAGGTTGATGCTGGTGCCATAACCCGTCTGGCGCGTGTTGGTGAGGTTGATGACGGCCTCGTCGGCGCTCTCGGCATCGCCACTGGCCGTGCGTCGGGTGCTTTGGCGAACGTAGGCATTGGTCGCCAGCTCGGTACTGCCATCGAGCATACGCTGCAGATTAAAGTTGAGCATGTTGAGCTCATTGCGGGTGCGGTCGATATACGTATAGGCCCAACGACGATCAGTCTCGTACATGCCTTTTACGCGCGTACCATCTTCTTTGTAGCCATAACTCGGCAGCAAACCGTTGCCGAGCAAGTTGCTGCGCCCCACCAGAAGCGATACATCCCAATTGACATCGGATTGTTGGCGGCCGGTTTTAATGAAAACATTGCCGAGCTTGCCCTCAGATTCACGCCGCCAGCCATCCTCGTGAAATGCAGTGCCAGCAATGAAATTGTGCCATCCATCGTCGGACTTCGTGCCATAGGAAACATCAACGCGCTTGCGCATGAAACTGCCCAAAGACAGCCTGATATCCGTGCCCGGTGCCGTCAGACCAGATTTGGTCGTGAACGCCAGCGCGCCGCCCAGCGTATTGAGGCCGTAGATGGGATTGGACCCCGGCACCAGCGTGACGTTGCCAATTGCCGCTTCGGGCAACATATCCCAGTTCACGACATCGCCGAATGGCTCATTTACCCTTACGCCGTCAAGGTAGACCGACAGGCCTTGCGGTGACCCCAGTAAACTCGACAAGCGAAATCCACGGTAGGTGATGTCACCCTGGAAGGGACTACCCTGCACCTCATTGACGTTCACACCAGTGAGATGGTTGGCCATGAATTCGGTGAGATTCTGGCTCCTGCTGCGATAGACGGTTTGGTCATCCACGGTCTGCACATCATAAGGCAGCTTGTTTTTTTCAATGCCCAGCCCTGGCAGAGGCGAGGTACCCACCACTTCAACGGCCTGCAGTTTTTTGTCGCTGCTCTCCTGTGCGCAAAGCACGGACGGCAAAAATACGGAAGCGACGGCCAACGCCAGAGTGGTCGCCTGCAACTGGGGGAGTCTGTTTTGCATATTTTTCTGATGATCGTGTTTGAATTACGGTGTGACGGTGCGACATGTTAGGTAAGTGTTCTAGCCGTGCAAATAGGAGAAATTCCCAACGTAATCCGTTTGTCGCAGCATAGTTATCTAAATAAAAATTTTTTCACTTCTCCCCCCTGGAAAAGCCGCAAAGACCCCGTGTTTGCGAGTATCTTTATCCCCCTGTGATTACCCGCTCCGATACGATCGGGCATCAACACGATTTAACTGACGCACCATGGCAGGACACTCACGACACATCATGCTGGTTGATGATCACGCGGTGGTCCGAGCGGGCTACAAGCGCTTCATCGAACTCGACCCTGAGCTTCAGGTCATCGCCGAGGCCAGTACCGGCGAAGAGGCTTACGCGCTGCTGGAAACGACCTCGATTGACGTGGTCATCATGGATTTGTCGATGCCCGGGCAAGGCGGTTTCGAGACGCTCCGGCGAATGATGAATCGCTTCCCACAGCTCAAGGTGCTGATCTTCACGATGCATGAGAACGCCTCTATCGCCAAACAGGCACTGCAGCTGGGCGCCTGCGGCTATCTGACCAAGAGCATGCCGCCCGAACTCATCGTGAGCGCCATTCATGATGTGCTGGCCGGGGCCACGCCGATTGCAGATAGCATCTCTGAAGCACTGCAGGATCTTCACGACAACAAGCTGCCGCATCTCGAACTATTGCCCAGAGAGTTTGAAATCTTTATCCGACTGGCCAATGGTGACAGTATCGAGCAAATCAGCGACAAACTGCACCTCAGTACCATAACAGCAGCCAACTATCAGGCCAGCATTCGCAAGAAATTGAATCTGAATTCCACGCTGGATCTCTACCAGTACGCGCGTCAGCACGGCTTGCTTGAGGTATCGTGAAGTTTTTCAAAAGAGCGCCGCCAACGAGATTAACTGCCTGAGGTTAGCAAGAAATCGGCGTTAACTCATGTTGTTGTTATAGTGCGGGTTTCACACTGCATCAGCATGGCGCGATCCGGGTTTATGCGCACTTAAGGCCCCATTAAAACAACTAAAACATGCATCAGAGCCATCGCGTCACGTGGGCTTCTTTACCCACCCTGATCTCCGCACTAATGACTGCCGTGGTCACCACCGCCGCCGCAGATGACATTCGGACCTTGCCCACAGTAGAAGTTGTCGGGTCTCGTTACAGCCTGCTGGGTGCCGCTGACAACGCAAACGAAGGCGCTGCCGGGCAGACGCAGATCAATAGTCGCGTCGTTGCACGCACCGGCGAGGTACTGGAGGTCGTACCCGGTCTGATCGTCAGCCAGCACAGCGGCGAAGGTAAGGCAAATCAATATTTCCTGCGTGGCTTTAATCTGGATCACGGCCTCGATTTCAAGATGTCGCTGGATGGTATGCCGATCAATCAGCGTAGTCACGCCCATGGGCAAGGTTGGGCAGACTTGAACCCGTTGATCCCTGAGCTGATTTCATCAATCCATTACCGAAAAGGTCCCTACTATGCGGCCGATGGTGATTTTGCCAATGCGGGCTCGGCCAATATCTACTACACAGATGCCGTGGACAAAGGGATCGCCAGCGTTGGTTTGGGGCAGAATGGTTTTTATCGCACTCTGTTGGCAGATGCGCCCAAATTTCGTGACGGTAGCCTTCTCTATGGGCTTGAGCTGTCCCATTACGATGGCCCGTGGACCAACCCGGACAACTACAACAAGCTGAATGGCCTGCTGCGGTACTCCGAGGGCAGCAGCGCGCGAGGCTTCAACCTGACGGCGATGGCCTACTCGGGTAAGTGGAATTCGACCGATCAGATTCCGTGGAGAGAATACCGCCAGGGACAAATCAGGCGCTGGGATGCCATGGACCCCAATGGCAAAAACGGCGCGTCCGCCAACCGCTACAGCCTGTCTGGCGAATGGCGTGAGGCGGATGCCAACGGCACGCTGACCACACAGGCCTACCTCATCAACAATTATCTCGACCTGTTCTCGAATTTTGAATACGCCCCTACGAGCCAGTTCAATCAGCGCGACAGCCGTGTGACGACAGGCCTCAATGTGACGCGTGTCTGGTATGTCAATGGTGTTGGCAAAGAAGCGACCAACACACTCGGCATTCAGCTACAAAATGACAATATTCATAATTCCCTCAACAGCACCACGGCGCGCACGCGTAATGCCACTTGCCAGTTGCCGGGGGCAGAGGCTGATCCCCAGATTCAATGCCGTCGTGATCACATCACTCAGAGCAGCATCGGACTCCACGCAGAAAATCATGTTCACTGGAATGACTGGTTCCGCACGGTCGCCGGGCTGCGCGGCGATTATTTTCGGTTCAAAAATATCGGGCTAAGCGATGCGATCAATACGGATACGGTGAGTGATTTCATTGCCACTCCCAAGCTCAATCTCGTCTTTGGACCATGGCACAAAACTGAGTACTACTACAGCATCGGCAATGGCTTTCATTCGAATGATGCGCGCGGCGTCACCATCGGCACCGGCAAGCGCGCAAACGGGCTGGTTCGCACCTTTGGCCAGGAGGTCGGCATACGTACAGAAATTGTCGAGGGTTTACAAACGACTCTCGCCGTCTTCCAGCTCGATAATGCATCGGAAATTGTGTATATCGGCGACGAAGGACGAACCGAGGATTCCGGTCGTCGCAGCCGGCGTACGGGCTTTGAGTTCAATAATTATTTCAAAGCGAACAAATGGCTGACGATAGACGCAGACTTTGCGTATGCTCGCGCGCGTTTCCGCGACGCGGGCGGTGATGGCAACTATATCGAAGGTGCGGTGGAGGGTGTCGCCTCAGTGGCTGCCATCATTGATGACGGCGGCCCATACAGCGGATCACTTCAGCTACGCTACTTTGGCCCACGTCCTTTGAGGGAAGATAATTCCGTGCGCTCCGATGCCACCACCACCATGAATGGCAAGCTCGGTTACCGGGTCAGCAAAGACACCAAAATTGAGCTGATCGGCTTCAATCTGCTCAACAGCAAGCACTCGGCTATCGATTATTACAGCGACTCCTACACTTTCAACAGCAACCTCGTTGCGGGTGGACGTGTCTTTCATCCGATCGAATCTCGTAACTTTCGGTTGGTGCTGATCACGCGTTACTGACCGATGATGATGGTGCTGCCTTGAAGCTGGGGCATCATGTTGGGAATATCTCCTATTGATCAAACCCCTGGTTTTCACTCAAAATCTGGTCTGGAGAAACTTGGTTATTGTCTCGTTGTTTCCAATCCTTAATTGACGTGTCTTCGAGCCCTGCTCATAGTGCTCGCTCAGTACACTTTGGCGACCCTTCAGTGGTCGCCATTTTTTTGAGCCCGTGGTCACTGCTAGGATTGGTATTTCATGTCATTTTGCTGTCATATATTTCTATATAATCGGCAGTAGGGCTACCCAAGATGCCATTGATGTATTGTTCGCGCTTGGGCAGAAATCACGGCTAAATATCGTTAAGCTAGGAGTGCAAAGAGATCACGCGGGACTGACATCTTCTGCACTGGTTGATCAGTCAGGAAAGCGCTGACTAATTAAACCCCGCAGGATTTCGCCTTAGGGAAATAGCTGCAAGCGTTTCAGGTGGCAGGCTCCCGCGCTACGCAGCGAGCCCGCCCTCAATGACGGCTCTGAGCCGAAAGGTGGTAAAACCTCAAGCTTAATCCGCGTCGCTTGAGGTCGGTAGGGCAATACATTCTGTCTAAGAGTCTCTGTCAAAATGAGCGCGGCGAAGCAGCGCGATCGCTGGCAAGGCGGGGACGCCAAAGACAGTACAGCGGTACGGCAAGGCGGCCCCAACACGGCCAGTGGCATTTTGACAGGGCCTCTCAGAAACGCAAGATAAACATCGCATGAAACCCTACCATCTCCTTTTTTTGTGCACGCATAATTCGGCACGATCTATCCTTGGCGAGGCGCTGGCCTCCACGCACCCGAGTGGAAAATTCGTTGGTCATTCAGCGGGCTCCACGCCCGGCGGCAAAGTGAATCCCTTTGCTGCAGAGCTTGCCATTCAAATGGGTTATCCCGCCGATAAATTGCGCTCAAAAAGCTGGGAAGAATTTGCAGGTCCGGCAGCGCCAGCGATGGATTTCATTATCACCGTCTGCGACAATGCTGCAGGCGAGATGTGCCCGATCTGGCCTGGCAAACCCGCGACAGCGCATTGGGGCTTTCCTGATCCCTCACAAGTTCAGGGCGACGACGAGATAAAGCGCAAGGCATTTTACGAGGTGATGGCAGGATTGAGGCGACGCATCACGCTTTTGGCCGAATTGCCGCTGGACAGACTTGATGCCCTGAGCCTGCAAACGGATCTCCGCAAACTCGCCACCCTCGGATCATGAATTTTTTTGAGCGCTATCTCACCCTGTGGGTATTCATGTGCATCGTGGCTGGTATCGCATTGGGCCAGTTTTTTCCCAATTTTTTCCAGCTGATTGGTGCAATGGAATTCGCTCGGGTGAATCTGCCGGTCGGGCTGCTCATCTGGGTGATGATCATCCCGATGCTGGTGAAAATCGACTTTGGCGCATTGCATGAAGTACGCAGACATGTTCGCGGCATCGGCGTGACCCTGTTCGTTAACTGGCTGGTGAAGCCCTTCTCGATGGCGCTGCTGGGTTGGCTGTTCATTGGCCATTGGTTTGCGCCCATGCTGCCGTCCGAACAACTGGACAGCTATATCGCCGGCCTGATCCTGCTGGCAGCGGCACCGTGCACGGCCATGGTCTTTGTGTGGAGTCGGCTGACCAATGGCGATCCTTTGTTCACACTATCGCAAGTGGCACTGAATGACACGATCATGGTGTTCGCTTTCGCGCCTATCGTCGCACTGCTGCTGGGTATCTCCTCTATTGTGGTGCCGTGGGATACGCTGCTGACGTCCGTGGTGCTATACATCGTCATTCCCGTGATACTGGCGCAAGTCTGGCGCAAGCGGCTGCTACTGCAAGGACAAGCAGCGTTCGATGCCACTATGCAGCGCTTGGGGCCATGGTCAATCATTGCGCTGCTAGCGATGCTGGTGCTGCTATTTGCGTTTCAAGGTGAGGCCATCATTGGTCAACCATTGGTGATCGCGCTGCTGGCTGTGCCTATACTGATCCAAGTGCTGTTCAATTCGGCGCTGGCGTATTGGTTAAACCGTCGCCTTGGCGAATCGCATCAAGTGGCCTGCCCATCCGCACTGATCGGCGCCTCCAATTTTTTTGAGCTGGCTGTTGCGGCTGCCATTAGTCTGTTTGGTTTTCAATCAGGAGCTGCGCTGGCGACCGTGGTTGGCGTGCTGATTGAAGTTCCTGTCATGTTATTGGTTGTTCGCGTGGTGAACCAGACAAAAGACTGGTACGAGCAAGCCCCCTCGAGAGCAACGGAGCCCATGTAAGCTCATGAACGATCTACCCAACATCGATGCCGGGTCGTTTAGCGCGATTGTCAAGACAGCGCTTTTTGCCGGTGAGCGATCGACCCACCCGCCACGTATCCTACTGCTTTATGGCTCACTTCGACAGCGCTCCTTCAGCCGTCTTCTTGCAGAAGAAGCGGCACGTTTGCTGCAGGCCTTGGGAGCAGACACCCGATTCTTCAATCCCACTGGCTTGCCCCTGCCCGACGATGCACCGGATACTCACCCCAAAGTTGTCGAGCTGCGAGAGCTATGCGCATGGGCAGAGGGTATGGTCTGGTCATCGCCCGAACGTCACGGCGCGATGACGGGCATTATGAAATCGCAGATCGACTGGATACCCTTGTCGCTGGGGGCCATCCGTCCGACTCAAGGCAAAACGCTAGCTGTCATGCAGGTCTGTGGTGGCTCTCAATCTTTCAATGCGGTGAATCAGATGCGCCTGCTGGGCAGGTGGATGCGCATGCTGACTATTCCGAATCAGTCGTCGGTCGCCAAGGCTTATGACGAATTCGATGAATTCGATCGAATGAAACCCTCAAGCTACTATGATCGTTTGGTGGATGTCATGGAAGAGCTGGTGAAGTTCACCCTGCTCACGCGGGATATCGCACCCTACCTGACGGATCGCTACAGCGAGAGAAAAGAAACCGCAGCAAAGCTTGCGGAGCGGATGTCACAGTCTCGCCTGTGAACCAAGAAACCGTGATGCAAGAATGATCTGCATGGCTGGGGATTGCCCGGATACTTCATGCCGACACCAGATTACCGCTTTGCCTTTGGGGCTTGCCGATTTGAGTCATCATTTTTCGCAAATGATTTTCTGCTTTGTAGCAGCGATTGACTCTGCAGCGATTTCTCTCCAAGATTCTTTTTCATTTACCGTGCCTGAACGCACAGGCTCGCCTTCTCCGAAATGCTTGGAATAGGCAATGCTCTGAATGATTCTCCATTGATTGTTTTTACAATCACGCTCCTCAAGATTTTTCAATGAAGTACCTTTTTCAACATCATTAATCAATACCCAGACCCTCACCGTGTCCCCTTGCTCTCGTAGAGTTTCAAAGTTAATGAAGAATTCGGCTCTGGCATTGGCCGCAACCTTGGTCCACTCAGCTAAAGCCGAGCAACATGTCATCAACAGGAGCAGCGGGACTAACTTTTTCATAAGAGCCTCACATAAATTCCGACCGGGCATGATTATTCGGTAGCTACGCTGCGGTTGGATA
>OMID01000118.1 GCA_900299005.1 Oxalobacteraceae bacterium | reverse complement strand
CAGATCGGTCTTCTCACCATCTACGATATGTGCAAAGCCATCGACCGCGGCATGGTGATCAGTGATGTGAAGGTGATGGAGAAACTGGGTGGGAAGTCGGGGCATTGGAAGGCGGAGTAGTGGCACTTCGGCCTTGCCGATACCGCCTCAGTACTCGGCGTGTAATCGAAGCGCCACTACCCCGATTGGTCCGCGAGCAGCGTTATAGGCTGGGTTCCAGATGTGCTGATAATCGCCTGTGAGCCAGACGTGCTTAGCGATGCTGACGCTGTAGAAAGTTTCCATTACTGTCTCTGGCCGGTACTGCAAGTAACCATCGCCGATAAAGTAAGACAAGCCCCCCGCTTCCAGATATGCGCGCCTGTGTTTTGACAGTCCATTCATCATCAGGGCTGTGCCGAGAGTATCCCCCGCTCTTCCCCATGAACTTCCTTTGAGCAGCACGCCGGTTGCGAGAGACTCATCAACCTCGGTAAACGCCTGCGTTTCGGTGCGGCCATCCGCCTTCATTATCCGGAGGAATAATCCAGCCTCCTCCGACAAGGCTTGCTCAATAGCGAGACCGAGGCCATATTTGATCTGCGCACGATCACGTACCTCGAGAATCGTCTCTTGCCCGGCAGCGGTCAGTGCCGCACGGGCATCATCGAATCGCGCCAATACACCGCGATTGCGCCAGCCCAGCACACGAACTTTACCGGGCAAATCAGCAATGCTGTGGGATCTCTCGATCTCTATCTGGTCACCGAAACGCTTGAAAAGATTAAAGTCGAGGGCCAGCCCGTTGGGCACTTTAGGGGGCGTCATTCGTCCAAAGCGAAAAGCCCAATGGTCCTGATACCACTCTGCCGCAAAACCCCACCCAAAGCCGCGCGCATCGGCTGCATAATCATAGGCCGCATAGGTCCAGCCTCCCCAATTCATGAATTGCGTCCGCGGATCTTTAGCATAAGCCTGTCGATCAAAGACATCCAGCGTCGAAAAATTTCCGATGGTAAGCACGGTACGATTCTTGTCGACGACACCCGCCAATTGATTGACATCCGATTCCACACCCTCTGTTCCCCCACCGCGATTCCAGGTCTGACGCAGGAAGAGTCGCTGCAGGTAGAGCTTAGGAGTGCTGCCAGCGGCGCGCGTAATCTCACCATTCGTAAAACCACCCAGACCAACAAGGTCATTGGAAAACGGCACGCCAGAGGCTATTTCCGGATTGATATACAGCTCTGCGCCCTCCCAAGTGCGCATGCCCCAATGCGCGGTTGTCGAAAAGGTGTACATACGTTCCGAGCGCGGTGCAATGCTCTTTAGCGTACTACCAGCCCCGTTGATGAACGAGGGATGCCATTGCCAGTTGTAAGTCGTCTGGTAACGCGCCGTTGTGGATTCTTTCTCTGCAGGAGGCTCTTGGGCACTCGCCTGAGCCGCCACGACAATGAACCACAAAGCGAGACGACCGATTGAATAAGTCATGAACTGAGTAGGGCCAGAGACAGCCCGAACGATCTTGTTATGGACGAGCTGCATGGAATGCAGCACGCAGCGCCCCAGTCCGGAAATCTGCTGAGGCTGACTGATAATACGCGATGGCTTCTTCCAGCAGTTTGTCGTCGATATCCGATGGCGTTGATTCCAGCGTGACCGGATCAACATCAAAGGCTTGAACGCGACGCTTGGGCAACAGCACGGTAAGCTTGTGGTTACGCAGGTAGCCCAACTCCTGATAATTACTGATGAAGGCACGCTCCATCCAAGGCTCGTCGCTGAACACTGAGCGTCCGAAAAACTGCTGGCGTCCGGGCCGTCCTAGCGCATCGATCACACTGGGCACCAGATCGATCTGGCTGATTACTGGACTAAAAGTACCTGGCTTCAAATTCCCGGGGGAGTACATAATGAGTGGGATCCGATAGTTACGGACAGGCAGTTTGGTCTTCCCGGCCACTGAGGCGCAGTGATCGGCCACAAAAACGAACAAGGTATCCCTGAACCAGGGACGAGTTTTTGCATCGCGAATAAATTTACCGATGGCGTAATCAGTATACTTTACCGCACCCTCTCGTCCGCCCGGAGAGGGTATATCGATGCGGCCATCAGGGTAAGTGTAGGGACGGTGATTACTGGTCGTCATTACGTGAACGAAGAAAGAGCGTTCGGTCTTTTCTCGCCTATCAATTTCATCAATCACTGCGTCGAACAACACTTCGTCAGCCACGCCCCACACATTTTCGAACACGATGCGATTCGACGGGATGTCGGTACGATCAATCACTTTGTAATCATTGGCGCTGAAATAGGCATTCATGTTGTCGAAATAGCCGTAACCGCCGTAAAAGAAGAACGTATCGACATCCTGATGTGCGAGAACCTCCCCCAAGGTCGTGAGGTGCGCATTCTCAGGTCGACGCACAATCGCTTGACCAGGAACCGGCGGCGTACCAAGCGACAGTGCCTCGAGCCCACGCACCGTGCGCGTGCCCGTGGCGTAAACCTGCTGGAAAAGCAGTCCGTCTTTTGCCAGTGCATCGAGATGCGGTGTCAGACCCCCGCCGGAACCATAGCTGCCAAGGTAGGATGCTGACAAACTCTCGATGGAGACCAGCACCAGATGCTTGGGCAAGCGGCTGAAGTGATGTCCGAGGGTGCCGGATACCTGATGATTGTTTCCCGCCATGCTCGCAGGGCTAAGTTCAGGAGTAACAGGCCTGGAGACACCCAGGCCCAACAGCGTTTTACGTCGTCTCTCCTCCGGTAGCGTGCGATAAAATTTCGGGTAGTCGAGTTCGTTACGACGCGCTGCTGCAGCCAGCGTAAACAGCCCATTACCTGACAACTCGTCGGCATAGGCACTGATTTTTCCATCCATCTGCTCGACATTTGCAATGCTGAGCAGCAGAGTTGGCGCCACCATGGCCACGACCACGACTCCCAAGCGTTGTGGCCAGTTCAGCACGATGGCCTCTCGTCCCCTCACCCATCGGTTAATCAGCCAGACCAATACGGCAGCGCACAGAGCGATTGCGCTCAGTATCCACCCAACCGGATACGATTGTCGGATATTCCCGATAACCTCGCTGGTGTAAATCAGATAGTCGAGCGCTATGAAATTCAGACGGTTGAAAAATTCTATCCAAAATGTGAACTCAGACACCGCGCCGAACAGCAGGACGAAAAAGAATGAAAACAAGCAGACCAACCTGAGTTTCTGGTGCCAGCCGGAGGATCGCCAGCGCTTGGGTACCAGTGCCTCGTAGCACAGGAGGGGCGCGATCATCGTCACGGCCACGACCGTATCAAACCAGAGGCCCTTTACCAGCACCATGGGCCAGATTGCTACTGGCACCAGGTCGGTACCGGTATAGATGAGCATCGCCACACGCAGCGATGCGTACAAGGCCAACAGAAAAAACAATAAGCTGATCGGCAGCGATCTAAGGATGGTCGCCACGCGAATGACTTTGTAAGGCTTCATGCAAGCGGACCTGCTTCCGGAGAAAGCAGTATTGTCGCTCAGAAACCTTGCAAAAGCTTTTATCGGCTACCGCCCCTCAGTCTGCGAGAGTCCAGGCCTCGAAAGCCCGACATCACGCCAAAGGTGCGTTGACCGAAAACCGGCTGAAGAACCGTCGTTGGTCGCCCATCATTCGTCGCAGCTCCCGAATTGGAATGCCCGTCGTTTCATGTACCTGCAAAAGAATCTCACTACTGACAGCCAGACGACGATGCCAAATCTTGCTGACGATAGAGGGGGAAACGCCGACAGCTCTTGCCAGCGCAGAGCGGGTCTTCGCGCCCACGCGGCGCATCAGGCCTTCGATAAAAAGTTCAGGCGTATATTGAGGGTTGGCATTCATAGCACACTCCTTGGTCAGGCTTTGACCCGATAAGTTTGAGGCTGCAAGAGCGCCGGTGAAAGCAGACGAAATCTGACGGAAAAATCGAAAAAACGGAAATCCTTGAAAACGGTGAGGTCTTTTTAGTCAGAGGCTCTATCACAATGAGCGCCGCGAGGCAGCGCGATCGCTGGCAAGGCGGCCCTAACGCGGCCAGCGGCATTTTGATAGAGGGTCTCTTAGTTAAAGAGCAAGCTCAACCGGCAATGCGAGGTCGGGGCCTGACGCCAAGCATCATTGCACCTTCAGGTGTTTAGAGATAAATACGGTGAGCAGAGGCGCCTGAGCGTGCAATGCTCAGGCTAAGACCGGCAGCGCCGGAATCAGGCGTGTGCAGGAACAGGGCGGTAGGTAGAACGGCTTCTCATCAGGCTGACAAGATTTCGGTCGCCCAGACGCTTTTGAAGCCCACGCGTTGCCACCACCACCGCAGCGGCTCTAACCGACATGGAAGCGAACATGGTCAGATCAACCTCTTGCGCCAGGTTGATCGCCTCTTCCACCACATCGAATTCCATGGCTTCCAATTGCTTCAGTTCTGCGAGTAACTCTGATCGTTGCATGTGAGGCTTTCGGTTGAATTAGTGCTGCTTGAATAAAATCTCGGCGCGGTAATGTCAGCGTTTGCTGACCGCCGTCAGGATGCGCAAGGCCTCCTGCTCGCTACCTGCATCAGATCCCTGCACCTCATCCGAGCTGCTCTCTGTGGGGATGAAATTACCGTTGATCTCGGCGGCGGGGTTGATTTCGAGCGACTCATAATAAAGGTCACCGATCACTCTGGCGCCTTCTTGAAGTTCAAGGGACTTGGCATGAATGTCCCCCCACACCGTGCCTGCAATAATTGCATTCGTGCAGAACAGGTTGCCAGACAATTTGCCGCGCATGCCGATAATCACCGTGGTCTTCTCAAGGCTTTTTCCCTTGAGATCTCCGTTGATGGTGCCGTCAACAAAGAACGTCCCATTGAAATCGATATTACCCTGGATGGTCGCTTCAAAATCGATTCGCGAGTCGGCCAGCTGTCGGTTCGTTAGCATCTGCTTTTCGAGAAATTTCATCAGGAATCCTTCGCCGCGCCATGGAGCATCGAACGATGCGTACGCACTAGACTTATGGACTACGTAGTACTCGCTTAGTTTTTCTGAATTAACGGGTACTGTCAACCAGAGTTCATGTTCATATAAGCAAACATGGAGAATGGACTTTCAGAGTCGACTGTTGTACCTTGATTTATTTAAGAAATTTTTTATAAAGATTTTTTTTAAATAATTCAGGCAAAATTGGACCCCGAATGTGGGCCAAAGTGCGACTATGTATTTTGATAAGGACACAATGAAAAGAAGCATTTTGATATTATCAACAGCATTGACACTGTTTACACCCGCACTGGCAGAAACTATTCGTTCTGATAGCAGCATGACACCATCGTCCACGCCTCAAAACACGATGTCATCCACTCAGGCGGGGAAGCCGGCAAAAATTATCAAACCGGCAGCCACGCCTTCGGCAGCGACGTCACCGGTGATCATCTTGCCCACCGGTCAACCCAAGTCAGCGCCCATCTCAACCCCGGGCAGATGAGCTTATTTCATCATGGCTGTTTCTCTTTTTGATAAATACGGTGGCGTACCCGCCGTCACCCGGATCGTTCGGGATTTCCACGAGCGCCTGATGCGACGCCCCAACCTCCGACGTTATTTCGAGGGAATGGCAGTGGACAGCGTCATCCAGCATCACATCGCCTATGTGTCCTACGCGATGGGCAAGCCTAATCAGGATTTCACGATGAAGACAATGCACGACCAGCACATGCACGCTGGCGTGACAAAGGCCTCCTACAATCAGCTCACCGAGCTATTTCTGGCGGTACTAGAGGATGAAGGCGTGACGCCCGAGGACATGGACACCATAGAGGAAACACTCAAGTCAGTGCGCGGCGAAATTGTCAGTAAAGGACTTGAAAAATAAGCCAAGAGTTGCAAACTCTAGGAGCCTATCTCGTTAGGGTGATAGCAAGGCGACAATTCCACACGCAAGACAGACGCACAGCAAGGTAGTGGCAACTTCGCCAGCGACCTAGCGTGATAAGTTTTTATAAACAAGGCAACCCGCCGGCCAGCAGGTCTTATCACAACAGAAAGGACCCTATTTGAGCGGCTGCGTGAACTGCAGCATCAGACCATTGAGGCCCAGCAGGTTCAGCTGAACCTGCTGCTTGCTGCCAAACTCCCACCCGAGCGCGGGCACGATGGCTGGGGAAAAACCGCCATGATTCAGCGGCACCTTGTGCTCATATTTACCGGTGTAACCGTAGAGCAGACCCGCTGTCCATTTGACATACAGCTGGGGCTGATCGAGCACATTCCGATAAATCTCCCCCCAAGGGAAGATGTAAGCACTCTCCTGGCCGAACGAGTTGCTGAAAAAAGCCGCACCCGCAAGGGCCCCATTAGCCCGCTCACGCTCCAAGCCGATCAGCCACACATGCTCATGCTCATCGCTGGGATGAAAATGCGCGGTGTAGGGGGATGCGATCAGGTTGAGCTTATCTCCCGGCTCGGAGGACAGCGTGAAGCCATCACCCCAGTCATAGGCCTGTGCAGGAGAGGCTGGCAGGAGAGCAGCGACCAGCGATGCGCCGGCCAGGCGCGCAAAGAAAGAAGTTTTCACGAGTTCATCTGTCAACGGGATGGGAATTCAGGCTCAGTGCTATCCGGCACCGAACTGAGCGCCCGGAACGGTAACATTTATCGTTAGCAACAGCAACCATGGGTGGCGCTTGGGCCTGGCTGCCGATTTTGTGCGGTGGCTGGTAACTTCTTTAAAATGCGACCCCAATATCATCACCGCCTTTACGGGGCCGACGACCACTGACGGCGGATATGCGAAATTTTTTACTTACCGAGTTAACGTAACCAAGCCCGATTCATGCTCCCGACTGATGAAGCTGTCCACCGCCGCGCATTCTTCCAGATTCTGGCCATCAGCACGGTTATCAAGCTCTGGCTTGCGGCTGTCATCCCCTTTACCGGGGATGAGGCCTATTTTTATGTCTGGGGCATGTACCCTGACTGGGGTGGCTATTATGATCACCCGCCAATGGCTGGCTGGTGGTTGTGGGCCTTGCAGAAAGTGTCTACATCGACGCTCTGGCTGCGCATGCCGGCGATCCTGCTCTGGGTCGCCATCGCTTGGGGCATGATGGATGCGCTGCGCCGGCTGCAGCCACACCATGCTGCCAATGCATGGGCGCTGGGCAGCCTGTTCCTTGCACTGCCGTTCACTTGGTCGCTGAACCTGATAACAACGGACACGCCGCTGATCCTGTTTCTGTTTTTCTCAGGCTACGCATTCCTGCGCGGGGAGCAGTCCGACGATCTGCGCTGGCAGGTAGCAGCAGGCGTGCTTCTGGGCTTGGCGCTGCTGTCAAAGTATTTTGCCGGGCTGCTGGCAATTGCCTATGCCGTGTATTTTATTCCGAGAGGCCGACGCGCTTGGATAAAGCTGCTCGTCATTGCACTATGTGCACTGCCTTTCATGCTACTGAATCTCACATGGAATGCATCTCACTGCTGGAACAATATACTTTTTAATCTCTACAATCGGAACGCGGGCTCACAGTTCACCGCATCACATCTGGCCATCTACTTGCTGATGATGATGTACCTGCTGACGCCCTGGACAGGCTGGCGACTCATGCGCACCGGAGCCGTGCGAGGCTACTGGCCACTGGTGAGCCTGTTTGCAATACCCTTTGCGCTCTTCCTGCTGCTCTCTTTTTACAAAACCATCGGACTGCACTGGGTGTTGGCCTTCCTGCCGTTTTTCTTCCTGTGGGCAGCGGTGTCGCTGGATAAAGAAACACTAATCGCCCACCGCCGATGGAATCTGTGGTTGGGTTTGCCGCATCTTGTCGCGCTGTCACTGCTCGCGCATCTGCCCAGCAGCACCTTCGAAGGGGCCAAGCTGCACACGGATATCATCATGCATCGCGAGCCGAAGTCACTGGTATCGATACTTCAAGAGGACTTACCCGCTGGCGGCACGATCATGACGCAGTCTTACAGCTTGGCCTCATTACTCACCTATCATGGCGACCGCTACGTGCCGGTGTTTGGTGGAGGCAGCTTCCACGCGCGCTTTGACGACAACATCACCGATTTCCGCGCATTTGCGGGCAAACCGATACGGATCGTCAGCACCCGCATCATCGATCCTGCCGGATTGGAACCGTATTTCGATTCAGTGACCATTACGCAGCGGACGCTTGATGGCGCCCGCTTCTGGGTCGCTGACGGCCAAGGTTTCCGTTTCGAGCCCTACCATGCGCAGGTGCTTGCGAAAATTGCGACAAGCTACTATCGGCTTCCGTCTTTCCTGCCTTTGCACGGTTGTCGCTTCCTTGAACAGTACGGATTCGAGAGTCAGCATCGTTGATAAACTCAACCATGCACGCCAGTGGCAAGGCTGTTCAGTTATCTCCTGTGGGCGATGATTTGAATGTCCAGTACTTGTGCCCCAGATAACTGGAAAACACCGGAATCATGACGCCAGCCGCATGTGCGATCTCGGGTACGAAATACGTCACGCCCATTGCAGGCAACAGGGAGAAAGCGAGCAGCATACTGATCACCCAAGTCTGGGCAACCGCGATGATATTTACCACCACGAACCAGAACACGCTGCGCTGCACCGATTGACTGCTGTCGGTAAAAACGAATATTCGCGCCAGTACGAAAGCAGTGACCATCCCGGTCAAGTACGCGAGTACGACCGCAGACGAGAAACCCATCCACTGGTTGTACACGATCCGGGACCCAAAATTCACTGCTGCAGCGAGGCCGCCAGTGACCAAAAATACCAGGAACTGGCGTGACAGGAACTGCCCGATCACCGTACCGCCTCTCTGGCCATCTGGCGGCCAAAGCCAATGCTCTCAGAAATGCCCCGGTCTTCAGGGTAATAGTACGAGGTATCGGCCACCCACAGGCCGTGCACTGGCAATGCTACCGGGGGTAGTTTATCGAGATACCCGGGATCGCAAATAGGCTGCGCATGCCGATAGCGGCTGGCACGCATATCAAGAAAATCATCATCTGAGAGCACGGGGTTGATCTTCTTCAGGTAGCGACGTACCTTGTCGATAAAGACGTGATCGGACTCCGCAAATTTCGGATGCTCGCCCGGCATATAGAACGGCACATACACAATGCTGTCGTCCAGCGGACGTAGATTCGAGTACTCGACGAGTCCTGGAATATCCATCTCGGGATCATTCACATTCAGCCAGAAATTCGGCGAGAGTGGCTGCCTCAGTTTGGCGATCACACAGACAACCGCAATATTCTTGAGCGCAGTGAATCGTTCCATCAGCTCGGCAGGCAGATCCGGCATCAGACGCGGTACATACGGCAACGGCACGGTACTGATCACCTTGTCAAACGCCTCGATGCCATGCGCAGTCTGCACACCCTTGATGCAGGCATTTTCGATGATCACACGCTTGACCGGCTCAGCCAATCTGACCCTGCCTCCGTGACGCTCGATATCGGCCTTCAAGGCATCCAGCAAGGTCGTCGAGCCGCCATCCAGATAGCCCAGTTTTTCGCGGAACAAGTTATAACGCGATCGCCCGATACGACGAATGCGGCTCCAGATCCATGCGGCAGACAAATTATTGCTGTAATCATAGAACTTGTAGTCGAACAGGCGTCTCCACAGGACTTCCCATGCCTCATCGCCGACCCAGCGGCGTATCCAGCCAGTGGCTTCGACATGATCGAGCGGCTTCCAGTCTTCACGTTGGGTACACAGAAAGGCATGCAGACCATAGCGCAATTTCGCGATAAGACTCAGCCCGCGAAAACTCAGCAGTGCCAAAGGATTACCCCAGGCTTGCATGCGGCCCTGATACCAATATCCCATCTTCGTCTCGGTCCAGCGCATTTTCTCTGCAATGCCCAGTTCATCAAGCACCTGTAACAAGGCCCTGTCTGAGGTACAGTGAAAGTGGTAATAGCGCTCTATCTGAAGCCCGGAAAAATCAAAACAGGCCGTCATGCCACCGACCCGATCATCGGCTTCGAAGACCACGGGCTGATGACCCTCTCGGGCCAGCTGGTACGCAACCGCCAGTCCCATCGGGCCCGCGCCCAGCACCGCGATGCGTTGAGATGGCGCGGACATGCTCAGAACTCCAGAATAACCCGGCTGTAGACCGGATGAGAAAAGGTTTCTTCGATGGCGGCGGCGAATGGCGTGCAGCGAACGCCGAAGATATCCGGCCAATCAATAACTTCAAACTCATCACGAGCCACCAACGCCTTGAGCTGCTGCGTGGTGAATGGTGGGTTACGATCGAAACGACTCCATAACCAGAGCAAAAAATAAAACAGACCGAAAGGAATTTTCACTATCATCGTGCGCGCACCAATCGCCCGACGAATGTCGCGAATAATATCAATGTAGTCGATCTTCTCGTGCCCAGAGATATTGAAGACACCGCCACGCTTCCCGCTGTCGATACAGCTGATGATGATGTTGCAAAAGTCTCCCACGTACAATGGCTGTCGCAGATAGCGTCCATCGCCCGGCACCGGGAAGACGGGCACTTTTTGCATGAAACGCGAGAGCCAGCCCAGATGCTTGCGGTCAAACCAACCAAACATCAGGGTGGGTCGCAGGACAGGACAGTCAATGCCGCTGTCTCGCACCAACTGCTCCTGGAGCTTCTTGGTATTGGTATAAAAATCGTCAGCGACGGATTCTACGACCGATGAACTGATATGCACCAACTGCGCCACCTGCCCGTCGCGTATCGCGTGGAGTATGTTACGGGTTGAGGTAAGATTGTTGCGCTCGAATTCGGCATAGTCGGTGCCGCCGATCTGCGCCTGAAGCATGACAACAGCACGCGCATGGGCGAAATGTCGCTGCCAATGACCCGGTTCAGCCAGATCGGCGTATTCGGCCACGATATCGGGATGCATGCGGCGCAAAACTTCCAGATTGGCGCGATGCTTGTCGAGCACGACTAGCTGCTTGTAACCGTGCGATTTCAGTCGCACAACGAGATTCTGTCCGACCAGCCCGGCACCGCCGGGGAGAATGATTGTCTGTTCACTCATTCAGATATCGAGCTTGTTGAACATAGCGCGAGGCAGATGCCGGATCACCATCATGATCAGCCGCCATCGGGCAGGCGCATAGACCACAGGCTCCCCTCGCGCGATGGCCTCGACTATACGCCGCGCAACGTCTTCAACTGCTGCTAGTCCGCGCTGAGGCAAATGAGAGGTCATTGGCGTGGCGGTCGGCCCAGGCTTGATCAGCACCACTTTTACCGGCGATTTCGCCAGACGGTGTTGCATACCCTCCAGATAACGCTCGACCAGACCCTTGGCCGCGCCATAGACATAATTGGTCTTGCGTCCACGATCGCCCGCGACAGAGCCAATCACCGCCAGCGTGCCTTTGCCACGCGCTTCCATCGCGCCTGCAAATGCTTCAGCAAATAAAACGGGCGACACGCCGTTGGCTTCCAATACATCGCGCGCCATGGACAGATTGTGCTCGCACACTGTCTGCGAGGGCAAGCTGCCATGCGCGATGAGTACGACATCCACCGGGCGTTCCTCCGTCAGCGTGGTGGCGAGTCTCGCAATCGCTTCGGGGTCGCTAAAACTGACTTCCTGCGCGATGATGGTCGAATGCGGACTGCGAACACGCAGGTCGGCCGCCACGCGGGAGACACGCACGAGATCACGACCCACCAAGATCAGCTCGACTGCAGCACGTACCCACAGGCGAGCGCAATGCTCGGCAATGGCCGAACTGGCACCTATGATCACGATACGAGGTTTGGACAAAGCAGGCTCTCCCTTGATGGTGCGACAGCTATATCAATCTCTGATGGGGTGTTGAACGGTTGTTCAACACCCCATCAGTCGCCGCGACATGGCCGAGCTGATACCCGGGTCCCGCAGCGGCAGAAATTCTTTCAACCGAGGATACCCCGATTCAAACAGATCAACGGGCATGCGTGCGTCCTTGGCCATGTAGAGCCGGCCTCGGTGCTCTCGCACAATGGCATCGAGCACAGCAAGCAATTGCAGCGTTGTCTCGCCGTGGTTCGGGAAATCCAGCGCCAGCGTTACGCCCGGCATGGCAAAACTGAGCATACCCACTGGTTGACGGTTGCCGAAGGTCTTGAGCACGGCCAGAAATGACCCTGTTCCGGAACGCGCAATGCGATCCAGCAGTGCCTGCACAGCCTCTTGGCCGGTCGGGCGCGGAAGCACGCACTGGTACTGAAAAAAACCTCGTGGTCCGTACATCCGGTTCCAGTCGCGCACATGATCGAGCGGATGAAAGAAAGCTTCGTAGTGCAGGACCGATCTGCGTCGGTTTTTTTTCAGATGAAAGTAAAGTGCGTTGAACGGCCGCAATGATAATGAATTCACCAGGGATATCGGCGGCACGAACGGAACACGCAGCGATCGTGGCGCATGCCAGGCATCCTGGCCTGCATCGACCGCATTTGCCCGCATGAACAGGCCGCGTCCATCGCCGCTGAGGCAGTCAACCCAGGATACCGAGTGCTCCCATTCGGCCTCGGAGGCATCCGAGAGCGCAAAAAATTCAGTCAGATCTCGATAAGGCAAGGTCTCCACCGACAGCCAGGGACCGGGCACTCGTCTCAATTGCAGTTCGGCCTCGGTGATCACGCCCGTCAGACCCAATCCCCCGAGGGTCGCCTCGAACAATGTTTCGCCCGGTCTGCATTCGGACAGGCTGCCATCCGTGCGCGCTAGTGAAAACCGTCGCACATGGTCGCCAAAGCAGCCCGCATGATGATGGTTCTTGCCATGAATGTCGTTCGCAATCGCACCACCCACTGTGACGAACTGCGTGCCAGGCACGACCGGCAGCATCCAGCCACGCATCATGCACAACCGCTGAATATCGCGAATCAGCACACCGGATTCACAGACCAGCCGGCCCTGTTGGTCGTCAAAACTAATGAAACGATCAAGGCCTCTTGCCGTCCACAGAATACCGCCAGGATTGAGACAGACATCGCCATAGCTGCGACCCATGCCGTAGGCAAGCCCGTAGGCATCCTGGCGCAGTTGCGAGGCGACCCGCAGCCGATCCGACAGCGGGTGCACCTGATGCTCGAACTGCCCAAGCCGCCCCCAGGACGTCATCGCTACCATGCGGCGCCTTTTGAGGCTGCGATCAGCACAAGCCCAAATCCCAGCCCTGAGCACCAGCTCGCCCTATCACGCAAGGCGAATAGCAAGGGATCGTCATGCATCTGCCCGCGATGTGCCTTCATCCATATCCAGCTTATCCAGAACAGCATGACAGGCACTGAACACCACATGATTGCGGGCGACTGATACAGCTTCACGACGGCCTCGCTATTGAGATACAGTGCCAGAACCACCACCGCAGCATAGCCGGAGGTAATGCCCAGCGATTGCACCAGAGGGGCGTCAGAGGTCAGGTAGCCTCGCCCGTGGGCTCTCTCTTTTCCTGCATCGGCATGCACGACCAGTTCGGCATAGCGTTTTACAAAGGCCAGCGACAAGAAAAGGAAGGCCGCAAAGGCCAGCAGCCAGAACGACAACGGTATGCCCGCCGCACCGGCTCCTGCAATAATGCGTACCGTGTACAGGGTGGCCAGCACAAGACAATCCACCAATATCAACCGCTTCAGACCCCACGAGTAGGCACAGGTCAGCAGGAAATAGAACAGCAGCCAGCTCGTGAATAACGAACCCACGGGCAACGCAAACAGTACCGCATTAATCAGTAGCAGCGGCACCAGCACCACACCCTTCACCACCGGCACAGCTCCCGATGCAAAAGGCCGTAAGCGTTTGCGCGGATGGAGGCGATCGCTGTCTAGATCAAAAAGGTCGTTCGCGACATAGACTGCAGAGGCGCACAATGAGAACGAGAGAAAAGCCAGGATCATGACTGAACCTGTCGCAACATCCGGTAGCTGATGCGCTGCCAATGGTGCGACAAACAGCAACAGATTCTTCATCCACTGATGCAGCCTGAGCACCCGCGGCAGCTGCCCCGGCGCGGGTGCTGGCGCCTCAAACACCAGCGCGACCTCTCCACCGCTACGCGCCTGTTGCATTACGCTTGCAGAGGCATTCACAACGATGGCCTGCCGCGCAACCTTCCAGACAGATACGTCATCCCAAGAATTGCCCGCGTAATCAAAACCCCGATAACCAAAGCGCGACACAAGTGCGGACGCCTTATTACGAGCACTGAGATTGTGCTGGCCATCGCTGCTCATCACCTCATCGAACAAGCCAAGGTGTTCAGCAACCGCATCTGCCAGCGAGCGGTCCGACGCAGTGCATAGGATCAGGCGTCGACCTTGATGGCGTTGGGTAGTCAGCCAGTCGATTAATGGCTGGTTATAAGGAAGCGAAGCAGGGTCAAACTCAGTAAGGCTAGCGAGCTTAGCCTTGAGATGCGCCTTACCCTTCCAAAGCCATGCCGGTATGCGCAGCGCCATCAGCGGACGCGAGCGCAATGCGCGAACCGCAGACTCATGAAGCGTATCTGTCAGGATGAGAGTGCCATCGAGATCAACGGCCAGCGGGATAGAAGTCAAATGCCTGTCCTCGGGGACGAAACTGGGCCGTATTGTAAATCAGAGGGATTACGCAGGAGCCGATTGATGCTAGGGATACCGCCAATGAGGCGGTGCCAGCGTACGCATGGATCCCAGCTTTCGCTGGGATGACGATTTGAAAAGCCTACCCCGGCAAAACCGTCGTCCCTGCGAAAGCTGGTATCGATGATCGACTAGCACCCGCATAAAAAACGAACACCAACCCCGAGCTGTGTGCTGGCAGAACGATTTGAAAAGCCTACCCCAACAAAACCGTCATCCCAGCGAAAGTTGGAATCCATGGTCGACTACCACCCGCATAAAAAACGAACACCAACCCCGAGCTGT
>OMID01000117.1 GCA_900299005.1 Oxalobacteraceae bacterium | reverse complement strand
CTCGTCGAGCTCGCGATGCTGTTCGGCCAGTTCACGCGTCCTTGCTGCGACGGTTTCTTCGAGTATCTTGTTCTGGTTCTCCACCAGATCTTGCTGGGCCCGCATACTGAGGGTTAATTCATCCTGCAGCCATCGCGATCGGGCGACCACTGCCAGTGCCATGATGACCGCTTCGCACACAACCCCGAAGCCCTGCATCGAATTGGCATCTTTGAACTGGAAGAAAATACCCGTATCAGGAAGCATCGCTACTGGCGACGGGATACCAGCAATTCCGAGCAGGAATAATGAACGGAACAGTACGTACGGCACCATGGCGATCATGAAAAACTTTGCGATCGACATACCCTCTTTGAGTCGAATAAAGGCGCAGACATAAATACCAAGAAGATTCATGAGCAGCCAGATCAGCAATGGATTCCATAGCCAGTTGGGAGGAATCGTGTGCTTGATGCTGAGGTTGACTGAACTTTGTACGGCATAAAAGATAATCCATGCCGTTGTAAATTTATGGAACAGCGGAAAACGCTCCCGTATCTCGAGGAAAGATCGCGCGAACAGTAAATACGAGACGCTCTGGCCCGCAGCGATAAGATAGACGATGAGGTTTCGTACCGAGATACCACTAGGGATAAATCCCAGAGAATCAAAGCCGACAAAAAACTCGGCAAGGCGCTGTCCATCGTGTACGCCGAGTGCCAGTACACTGCCCAAGGCAAAGAGAATCCATATCCCATACATTAGACTGGTCTCGTCGCGGTTGCGAAAAAACGAATACCAACCGAAGACAGACAATGCTAACAATGCACCGGCCAGCGCACCCTCGACATACAGACCATAGCGACGTAGTTCAAGGTACTTTGCATGGTCGGCGATGCCAAGAAAATTAAATTGTGGCGGCAAAAATCGCTGATCAGGGTTCACGCGAACGTAAATTTTTGCAGTTTCGTCGCGTCGTAACGGCAGTATCAGATACTGCGTCTCTGTCGGGGGATCGTGCTGGAGAAATGGCGAGACGCGAGCCAACTGATTGCCCGGAGCCAGCATGGCATAGTTCCGCTCGTAGCTGACCCTCTCCCCATTCTGATGCACCATGTAGAGATTCAGGCTCAGCAAGCCCAAGCTCCGGTTGGTCAGTCTGAATTCATGATCTCGCGCGATATTATTTTTTATATCGAATACGAGCCAGTAGACTTTGGTGGACTGAATCGGCCCGACCTCGCTGGCGCCCTGAAGCCTGGCAGAGGCATCGATTACCTCGTCAAGTGAGAGGCGCTTGGTATCCTCCACCAGAACCTGCAGATGATTTGGTTTGACTGGTGTAATGACCGGTGAACTCGGGCTCAGCACGATGGGCTCTGCACCTCGTGCGGCGAGATGCCAGCCCACCAAGCCAATCAAGAGCAAAGGGATTGCTATTATTTTTTTCATTGCACATCCTTTGGGGCGCTACTCATTTTGTCGATCACACGACATGGCGCATTACCGATACGCTCTGTGTGCACGCAGTGCTAGCTCGGATGCGTCTGGCTTGGAATCTATCGCATTAGGTCGTTTGCGGCGTTGCCAATACCCTGCCTTGCCTCTGTACCATCTGCGGTATTGTCCCCGTGCCATCAATCTAAGGAGATAGGGTATTACCCATCCTGTCGGCCTTACCAGCGGTATTTCTCGTGGCTGCTGACTATCTTGGCCAAGAATTCGTCTCTGCGCAAGGCGTGAAGAGGCGAGCGCCGCGGAGGCCGCTGAGCGGAAGAACGCCATGAATGCTCGATGACAGGACGCTGTTTTTGAACTTGGGCCTGATCGTGTGTTGTTTCTGCTGAGTTGTCCCGCGTGCTTTCTTTGCTGTCACGTTTGATGACCGATGACTTCTGTGGAAGAAAATACCATTTAGATAATCATTCAGGATGAGACTTGACAGTTGTCGAAATTAAAACGGACGCGCTCATGGGCTGCTCTCCCGAGACGATACGTAGGCCCGTCGAGCCAGCGCATGCTGGCGCATTGAAAAGGCGGTCCGGCGATGTTATTACCGCTTGGCTTGGGCGAGCTTGCTATCTGCACGCTTGCGTTGGAAGCACACATAAGGGCAACGCCGGAGGCCTTGATAAGGGCAGTCCAAAGTGGCGCGGATGTCTTCCACCGCAAACAAAGCTACTTATGATTTTTAACAACATACGAGCAGGGAGAAAATATGAGCGCCCGACTAGTGATGATGGGTGCTGCCGGTGTTTCATTTCCGATCACACAAGCACTTGATGATGTGTGGGGGTATGAGCCATCGTTTGAGAACATGCGCCGCATCATGGATGTTTTTGCCTTTGATCGCGGGCTGGTTAATGATGATCTTGCGCGATTGCGCTACGAAGCCAGTATCAGACCGGGCTTTCATGAGAGTTATTCGGAGATGTTTCCGGCACCGCGACAGCGCTGGGTTGACGCGCTGGCTTCAGCGGAAGAGGCGATTGCGCAGATCGACAAGGAAACCTTGATCGTTCATGGTCGCGAGGACAAGGTTATTCCTCTAGAAAATTCATTACGTTTGTCGCAACTGATCTCTCGCTCGCAGTTGCATGTGTTTGGGCGCTGTGGCCATTGGACCCAGATTGAACATGCAGCACGTTTCGCGCAGCTGGTAGCCAATTTCCTTGCCGAGGAAGACTGACTCAAAAAACTGTGCAATAAAAGCCCGCGAGAATGATCCAGGGCTGTCAGAAGCCAGCAAACTCCATTCAAAGCTTGAGTAGTGCAGCGGCTATATCTTCTCTTTGAGATAGCTCATGCTGAGCAGGCTTTGCCTGATGAGTTTGCAGTCACTATCCAAGACTCAAACCACCATGATGAGCAAGGCTTTTTGACGCTCGGCATAGATGCAATCGGACCAATACGGATTCATGCGTGAAGACGACATCATCGAATCATTCAATAACAAAGCCGAGGTCTCTGGGCGTGGTTGGCAAATAATGATAAGTGAAGCTTTTCGATAATCACTGAATCGCGAATCAGCGCCTCTCGCTTCGCGTGGACTCTGGAAGGTGCATGATGATCGTATGTCTGCATGATCTATAAATCGAAGAGGCATTTCAGCCTTGGTTTGCTCTCGCTCTAGGTAAGCGGGTATGAGCGGATTTGAATGCTCACTCAAGGTGAAAAAAACGCCGCAGTGCGAACACAGCGGCGTTTTTTTTATTTGGTAGGTCGTGCAAGATTCGCACTTGCAACCAATGGATTAAAAGTTATATTTATTGTATTAAATATCTTGGTGGTGTCCCAACGTTGGGACCCAACTGTCTTTTTATTTATATCGAGGAGGGCAATTTCCGGGTAATCTCCCGATAAAACCAACATAAATTTATGGAGACCCTCTTATGCCATCCCCTAACGCTAGCAGTAGTACTACCAGCTTTGCCCTGAGCGGCACAAATGACCTCGACGCGATCCTGAACGAAGACAAGCTGAAATGGGG
>OMID01000116.1 GCA_900299005.1 Oxalobacteraceae bacterium | reverse complement strand
ACATGTGTGCATTGGACCCGAGAGCGGATGAACTTTTATCCGATTGAGCTGGGCCAACGGTTTGTCTAGCCAGACTTAAAAAAAGGGTCACTGTGCGCAGCCGCTTAGTTTCTTTTTTGGACGGTTCAGGAACCAATAGTGGTTCTTGACGCTTGCCGGATATCTGGCAATTGAGTGACGAGGATATTGATCACACACACGATTTCATACAGTGGCTGTTCCCACTGCGTGAGCCAAGCGGTGCAAACTTTAATGCACCAACATGATTAGCTTCGGACATCGAAACTATTCGAAGCTCTAGGCAGGGCCGCCAAAATCTAGGGTGTTTTCTGAACGACTCATCTGGGTGCTCGAGGTTAGAGGGATTGCACTCAGACCGACGATTTTACCGCGCGAATACAATAGTCTGAGCAATCAAGCACCCATTACGATACACGCTGCACGAAAGTAGTTGGTGGGCGAAGCCATTCCTACCCAAGGTCGAATCCAAATCCTTTCGGAGTGGTTAAACGTCTCACCGAGTTGGCTACGATTTGGATAGGGGCAGGATCAGGCGACGCGTTGGATGTGGCACTACAATCATGAGCAACCGAATATGGCTTTGGGCGGTATCACCCCGAATCAGCGGCTGGCCATGGCCGCGTAACGCTACTTCAGAAGACGGTTAAAAATGGGGGATTACCTCCTCAGTGCCTGTTTGAAAATTTACCCTGCGATCTGGTGGCGTCAAGATTTTATCAACTTGAAATCTTTCCCGTCGCTGTGCGCCGCAGCATCGCGTTCAAATTGTCGGTTTGGGTCGTTTCTGCTAACGTGATTTCGGCAATTCATCAATGCCGGCCGTATTAATAAAAGAGCAGTCCGAAAAATATAACCAATAAAAAATTGGAGACGACAGCATGACGGCGACCGAGAGGAAAATGGCGGCCATTCTCGCAATGGATGTCGCATCGTATTCGGAGAAGATGGGACGCGACGAAGAGGGTACGCTCAGGCATCTTCGCGCATGCCGCGAGATCATCGAAGGCGTCGTCTCGGAAAATCGCGGGCGTATTTTCAATACCGCTGGCGATGCATTCATGATCGAATTTTCCAGCGCAATCTCTGCGCTCTCTGCGGCGGTCGACATACAGAAGCTCATCCAGTCGCGCAATGACTCGTTGCAAGACATTGAACAGATGAAGTTCCGTATTGGCGTGAACGTTGGCGACATCATCATTGAGGGGAATAATCTGTATGGCGAGGGCGTGAATGTCGCTGCGCGCCTCGAGGGTATTGCCGAGCCTGGCGGTATCTCGATTTCCGACAAAGTGTATGCAGAGGTACGTCGCAAGTTCAATTTTGCGTTCGAGGACAAAGGTCATCAGGAACTCAAAAACATCGAAGATCCGGTGCGGGTCTATCAACTAAGTCACAGCAGCCTTGTCGGTGGCGTCCCAGGCTCGGATGCCTCCTTGATGGCGCCCATCGCGGCAGTGAAAAAATCGGCAGCGCCGCCGCAAAAAAAACTACTTGGCATTGCGGCAGTGGTCGTGATGGTAATTGCCGCTGGCCTTGGGATATTTTTCAAAGGCTCGGGCAGCGCCGATCCGGTACGGGTCTCGAATACGCTGATGCTCGTCCCCATTGAGTATCTCAGCAGCGAGGAACTTTCTAGAAATTTCGCCAATGGTCTCACACAGGATCTGTTTGATGGACTGACCACGGCATCCAAAGGCCTGAACGTGGTGCGATTGCCCAAACGCCCTGATGACCTTGCTGCCGCTGCGGCAAAGACAGGCGCGCAGTACATGATTGATGGCAGTCTGCGGCAATCCGGCGACAAGTTTCGTCTGTCGATCAGCCTGATCAATACCTCAACGATGGCGAGCCTGTGGAACAAGACCTACGACAAGAAGATGTCCGCTTCGGAGATCTTCGAGACTCAGGACGAGATCGTGCGCGGGTTACTGGAGGAGATTGTCGGGAGTGAAGGATCCCGATCAGTGCTGGGCACGGAAATCGCGCGTAACGCCCACAAGCGCGGCACTGAGAACCTGACGGCCTTTGAGTGCGTGAACTACGCGCGCAACTGGGCGGGCGAGCTGACCGTGGATGGCTATGCACGTAGCCAGAAGTGCCTTCTAGAGTCGACGGCTGCCGATCCAAATTATGCCGAGGCCTGGAGTGAGCTGACCAAGCTCCTCTTTTTCGGCTATGGGTTCGGTTTCACCACCAAGACTTCCGAGCTGGAGGATGCGCTCAAGTACATTGACCGCGCAATCGCGCTGGATCCGAAGAATGGCGCCTATCAAATGAACAAGGCCAGCATCCTGTTCATGAAGAAAAGCTGGCCCGAAATGTACACCGCCATCGACAAGTCGGTGGAGCTGGCGCCCAACAATGTCTCCGTGCTGTCGCAGTCCGGATATTTGGCCGTCTGGGGCGGCAACTGTACGTTGGCCCAGCGAAGCGATGTCAATGCCAAGCCGGGCACCTTCGTCTCTGGCTCCTGCCAGTGGCAGAAAGGCTACAAGCTGCTGTTGCGGGCTGAAGAACTGGACAAGGCGATTACCGTGGGAGGCAAGAACTACGGGCTGACCTATTTGTATATTCTCTGGGGGCAGTACGAGAAGGCACTGAAACAAGTGCAGCTTTTGCCCATACCCGGATTCTTCTGGTACCACACCTACTCGGGCATGTGCTATCACAAGCTGGGGGACAAGGAGGCTGCCGCCAAGCAGTTCGAGATTATCAAGAAGACTTTTGGCACCAACAAGCTGGCGTTTGTCGAGCGACAGTTCGATGTCTGGAATAACACCGAAACACTGAGCCTCTACAAGCCAGTTTTTCAGGCTTACGGGTTCGAATAGACCACCAAGAACAACAACAAAGAAGATCGCGGATGGCTCCCGATACCCGCTACGCAAAAGCGGCGATGTGCACATCGCTGACCAGACCTATGGCGAGGGTGCGATCGACCTCGTGGTCACGCCCGGCTTTATTTCCAATCTCGAATACTACTGGGACGAGTCCCGTTGCTCGCACTGGCTGACCGAGATGGGCCGTATCGCTCGCGTGAAGATTTTCGACAAGCGCGGCACTTGCCTGTCCGAACGTGTCGCCGACCCGCCCACCATGGAAGAGCGCATTGACGACATGCGCGCTGTGATGGATGCGACTGGCATCGAGCGTGTGGTGTTGTTTGGCGTGTCCGAGGGCGGTTCGATGGCCTCGTTGTTCGCTCGTATGGTGTCAAGAATATGGACAAATCCTCAGTGCACTTACCTAACAGTAGAGACTGGGTGGTCAACTACTTTGCGAGCATAAAGACCGGTGTGGTTGGTGTGCCGATTGACTTCATGGCAGTTGATGCAGGCCGCAAATAGTAATTAATCCGATGTTCGGATAATTAATCCAGCGATTTTTGAATATCGATCACAAAGCGGTATTTCACATCGCTGGCGTACATTCGCTCATAAGCGCGATTAATCTCTTGAATATTGATGATTTCAATGTCAGACACAATGTGATGCTCCCCACAAAAATCAAGCATATCTTGTGTCTCTTTGATTCCACCTACCAGTGATCCTGTAATACTACGGCGACCAAATATGAGTGGTCTTGAATTAAGTTCGGAGGTAGGTCCAATTGAGCCAACGATACACATTGTGCCATCGACTTTCAAAAGATTCATGTAGCTAGTTACATCGTGAGGAGAGGGTATAGTGTTCAATAAAAAATCAAACTTTCCAGCGTAGTTCGCAACGGCTTGTTGATCTGTAAAAAGTAGTACCTCGTCAGCACCCAATCTTTTAGCATCCGCTGCTTTGTGCGATGAGTTGGTGATCATCACAGTCCGCGCACCCATTGCACGGGCAAATTTGATTCCCATATGGCCCAATCCGCCAAGACCAATAACACCCACGGTCATGCCAGTTTTTACGCCCCAGTGCTTTAATGGAGAGTAGGTAGTTATCCCGGCACAGAGTAGTGGGGCTGCCCCTGCGGGGTCTAGATTCGAAGGAACTTTCAATACAAAATGTCGATCAACAACGATACTTTTTGAATAACCACCATACGTCACACCACCTTGATCAGCGCTCGGACTGTTGTAGGTCGCTGTGAACCCTGCAAGGCAGTACTGTTCCATATCGGCCTGACAGGACGAACAGTGATGGCATGATCCAACAAAACAGCCGACGGCGACTCGCTGTCCAATCTGTAAGTCAGTGACTGCGGAACCCAATGCTTTCACCGTACCGACAATTTCATGACCTGGAACGATAGGGTAGGTCGTTCGACCCCAATCATTTTTAGCATAGTGAATATCGGTATGGCACACACCGCAAAATTCAATATCAATGTGCACATCCTGCGCTCCGACCCGCCTGCGCACTATATGATGTGGAACGAGTGGTGTATCGGAGGTATGAGCTGCGTAACAAGAAACGTTCATGTTCAGCGGGTTCCTATCAGGGTATGAAACACAGGCTTATCTTTTTGAAAAATAACGATCGCCGCAGTAGGCCTTTTTTATTCTAGCGTCAATTACTCTGCCAACGATTGAGTGAGCCAGTGCATCACTTTGGTTAGGCAAGCAATATGGCTTATTTGCTGATAATTGAGAAGCTCTCCATCACTTACCGACCACCAGACGCATCGCAGGCATGGCGCGTTCGCTTTCGCTACGACGCTCTAGTGCCTGACGAAGATTCATCTGTGCGACCTGCGTGTGCTCTTCGGCCAAAGATTGCGCACGCGAGCCCTCGCCACGCTTGAGGGCGTCAAACAGCATATGGTGTTGGCGATGGGCGTAGAGCATCCAGTCACGGTCTATTTCCAACGCCCCTTGCATGGGCAGCATGGCTGAGGCCGGCGCAAAAGGCAATTTGTCATTGAGTCGGATGGCGTGCTGAAGGGCGCGGTTTCCGCTAGCTTCCAGAATCAGTGCGTGAAAACGGTCGTTCATGGCGGCGTAGCGTGCGTAATCTTCCACAGTGAGGGGATTGGCCTGTAGCGCTGCATCGCCCTCGCAAAGGCAGCTCTCCAAATCCAGGGTCAGTTGCCGGGTCAGGCCGTGTTCCGCCACTAGCCGTGCCGCCATGCCCTCAAGGTGTCCGCGCAAGGCAATGGCATCCGAGACCTCCCGGGCCGTGAATTGACGCATCACATAGCCGCCGGTTTCGTTGGCTTCAACGAGCCCCTCTTGCTCCAAAGTCACCAGCGCTGCTCGGATCGGCGTTCGCGAGCTGCCCAGGCGCTCCGCCAATTGCTGTTCAGCCAAACGGAGCCCAGGTTTAAATTCGCCGCTGAGGATCAGATCTCTCAGCTGCATCAAAACGGTTTCTTGGATGCTCATGACGTTTGAATGTACACCATATAAAAATTTCAGTATACCATTTTTAAAAGATGGGCTACAGTCAATCCGAATTTGGCTCAGCGGCACCCAAAAACGCGATTGGAGACAAGATGAAGGCGGAGCAAACGAACTGATCACACGCGTTGGCCCTGGCACGCCCTGCGGCAACTTGATGCGCCACTACTGGCAACCCGTTGCACTCGTGGACGAATTTGACCCGCGCCTGGATGAACGCATGCTGCAGCGCCCGCTCAAGGCTGTGCGGGTGCTGGGCCAGGACTTCATCCTGTTCAAAGACAACCAGCAGCGCTGGGGATTGCTTGACCGGGATTGTCCGCACCGAAATGCCGACTTGTCCTTCGGGCGTCACGAGGGAGACGGTGTGCGCTGTCCTTTCCACGGCTGGAAGTTCGATGCCACCGGCCGCTGCATGGACACACCCGGAGAGCCTGTGGGCAGCCGCTTGTGTGACCGCATTCAACAAGGCGCGTACCCGGTCATCGAACGCAGCGGTGTTCTCTTTGCCTGGTTAGGCGAGCCCGGCAAAGAACCCCCGTTTCCCGAGTTCGACTGTTTCGTTGCACCGGTCAGCCATACCTTTGCCTACAAAGGCATGTGGCACTGCAACTGGCTGCAGGCATTCGAGGTGGGCCTCGATCCCGTGCACACCTCGTTCCTGCACCGATTCCTCAATGATGCCCCGCTCGAGGACATTGGTGACAATGCGGCAGGCAAGCAGTTCAGGAGTGCCAGTGCGGGCGATTTTTCCGGAGAGCGCTGGCCGATGACCCGCGTGATGCGTGAGTTCCATCGCCCTGATATCAGCTCTGAGCCGCGCCCCTGGGGGTTGCAAATCACCACGCTCAGGCCAATGACCGATGAGCTCACCCATGTACGCATCTCACATGGCATTTTCCCCCACACCTTCGTGATCCCCTTGTCCGAGACACTGACCATCACGCAGATGCATGTGCCCATCGACGACACGCGCACCTATTGGTATGCCTTCTTCACCAGCTTTGACAAGCCTGTGGACAAGGAGGTTATGCGCCTGCAGCGCGCTCAGTTCATTCCCGGGCCTGCATTCATTCCCAAGGCCGGTAAGCACAACGACTGGGGTTTCAATGCACAAGAGCAGCGGACCATCACTTTCCTGGGCATGGGAGAGGAAGACATCAACGTTCACGACCAGTGGGCTGTCGAGAGCATGGGGGCGATACAGGACCGCACGCGCGAGCATCTGGGCACGACGGACAAAGTCATCATGGCCAATCGCCGAATGCTCGTGGCCGCCATTGAAACAGTGGCCGCTGGCGGGCTGCCGCCAGGAGTGGGCGACCCATCCTTGTCGGACCAGATGAAAGGACCGGATACGGTGGACGGGATTGCGCCTGCTGGCAGCTGGGCCCAATGGTGGTTGCAGCAGACTGAGGCCAAGCGCGTCAAGGCACCGTGGATCAAGAAGAGCCGTCAAACGGTTGGCGCATGAGTACATTTGCCCAGCGCTGTGGTGTGCAGGACGCCCAGCGTGAAGAGATGGTCAAAAGGGCTGTTGCGCGCATCAACGACGGCCGCATCGACCTGGTCCGCATTGCTTGGTGCGACCTTCACGGCATTACGCGCGGCAAAACACTGACGGCAAAAGCGGCTGTTCATGCCTTGAATGAAGGCATTGGCATGGTCAGCACCTTGATACTCAAAGACACCTCCGACCGGACGGCGTTCAAGGTGTTTGAACCTGGGGGCACATCCTCCCTGCCGGGATTCGGGCAAGCCAACAATCTCGTCTTGCTGCCCGATCCTGCCAGCCTGTGTGAATTGCCCTGGTCAGAGGGGAGCAATTGGCTGCGCGCCCAGCCGTACTTTCAAGACGGCAGTCCTGTCGAGCTCGATACCCGTCGCGTCCTGACGCAAGCCTTGAAATTGCTCGCGCAACAAGGGTATAGCCTGCGTTGCGGACTGGAGATCGAATTTCACATCTACCGCATCAAGGACGCAGAGGCTCAGCTCGATCCTGAACTGGCGGCCTGGCCCGGCTTGCCACCGCAGGTCGAATTGATCCACCCGGGTTACAAACTGTTGTCCGAAGACTGGTATGACATGGCCGAACCAGCGCTTCGAATTGTGAAAGACCTAGCACAGGCGCTAGGGATGCCGCTGTTGTCCCTGGAGCTAGAGCTCGGGCCTTCGCAAGTGGAGGCGGTGTTCGATGCAACAGATGCCATGACGGCTGCGGACAACATGGTCCTGTTTCGCAATGCTGTGCGCATGGCACTTCGTCGTGCAGGCTACCACGCAAGCTTCGTATGCCGTCCCCCATTTGCAAACATCATGTCCAGTGGGTGGCATCTGCATCAGTCAGTGGTTCGACTGGCCGATGGCGCCAACGCGATGCGACGCGAAGCCCCGGCGCCAGGCGCGAGCGCGCTGGATGCGGCCATGACCTTGTCAGATGTGGGCGAGCATTGGCTGGCAGGCTTGCTGGCACATGCAAAAGGCATGTCATCGCTGTGCACGCCCACCATCAATGGTTTTGGCCGGTACCGTTCAAATGACCTAGCGCCTCAATCGGTGCTGTGGGGGCGGGATAACCGGGGTGCCATGCTCAGAGTCATTGGTGAATGCGGTGAAAACGCGACCCGAATAGAAAACCGCATTGGTGAACCTGCGGCCAATCCCTACCTCTACCTCGCAGCGCAGATTCATGCCGGTCTGGATGGATTACAGAATGGCCTCAGAGCGCCCAAGGCGACAGACTCGCCCTATGGGCATGACGGTGAGAGGTTACCGACCAGTTTGCCGGAGGCCGTGCAGGCCTTGCGCGCCGACCCAGCCATGGTGGCAGGCTTGGGCACGGACTTTGTGGACTATTTCACGCAGATCAAAGCCAGTGAAATCGCGCGCTATGACGCTGCCGAGGACAAGGATGATTTTCAGCGTCGCGAATATTTCTCGCGTTTCTGAGAGCCGATAAAGAACCATTTCCAATCACGATTGATCCATGCCCATCATTCATTTTGTCCAAAAAAACCAGGCCGGTGAGCCCGTCATCCAAGACGTGCAATACAAAGCGGGTCAAACGGTGATGCAGGTTGCTGTCGGTGCCGGCATGGAGGGTATTGCTGCAGATTGTGGGGGGCTCCTCACCTGTGCAACCTGCCATGTGTATGTGCCCCCAGACTGGATCAACCGCCTGCCTGAGGCGACGGCAGACGAGCAAGGCATGCTGGACTTCGTCACCGCCGCACTTCAGCCTGGCAGTCGTCTCAGCTGTCAGATCACGCTCACCGAGGCGCTCGATGGATTCACCGTCGAGCTGCCACCCACACAGTATTGACGGGAACCAAGCATGGAGAACGCCCAGGGTTCATACCTCACGCTGTCCGGGATTTCCAAAAGCTACGGCACGGGGCCTCAAGCCACGTTGGCCATTGGCGGGGCAGACCTGTCACTGCTGGAGGGCGATAACTGTCTCGGCTCAGCCCCACAAGACAACAGGCGCGGCGCTCTGACACGAGGTGGATATCCACCGTTTGCCGTACCGCATCTCGTGACTGCCTCGCTGAAAATAACTCTATCGCTCGATAATGGATAATGAGGAGCAGTCATCGGACTGCGTAAATTGTGTCAGAGGGTTATTTGCGTAATCTTGTAGGGCGAGGTTAACGACTGGAGGCTTCGCCATTCGGCCAAAGCAGAAACGGCTTACATCTTCGCGAGCGCATATCGGTTGCGAGAACTAACCGAGACCGCCCGTTACCGCAACGGGTTTTGCTGAACGTAAAAAAGAAAAAGGCTAGCATTGCTAGCCTTTTGTTTTATTTGGTAGGTCGTGCAAGATTCGAACTTGCGACCAACGGATTAAAAGTCATTTATTTCATAGTCCAATGATGTCCAAGGAAGTCCGTTAACGATACATAAGTCATTGAATTTATTGGTTGTATTGTCCATGGTTGTCCAATAGAATATACCTCAAGCCAGCGCGTTAGCGCAACGGTACTGCAACGGACTTGGGGGCTGCATGGCTGGTCTGACAGATCGCACCCTGCGGAAAAAATGGGCTGGAAAAGACGAGTGGCTGACCGATGGCGGCTCCCGAGGAGCGGGTCGTCTAATCGCCAAGTTGACCGCGGCTGGGATTACCTTTTATTACCAGTACTTCATTGAAGGACGCCGCAGATTTCTCGCCATTGGTTCATATGACCCCAAGGGAGAGCGCGGGAAGACTTTGCTAGAGGCACGGGATCAAGCCCATGAATGGTCGGTGCTGATGCGATCTGGGGTCATTGACCTGCACGGCTTTTACGAGGATCAAGAACGTGAGCGTCAGAGGCTTAGGGAGGAGACCCTCGCGGAAGCGGCTCGTGCTGCACGAGAGGCAAAGAGTTCTTCGCTCCGTCAGCTACTAGATGCCTACGCAAATCACCTCGAGCGCTCAGGTAAGCAAGCTACCGGAGACGTCAGGAGAATCTTCCGCCTTCACGTCTTCGATGCCGCTCCCGATCTGGCGGAGCGCAAGGCCGCATCTATCCCAGTAGATGATTTTGTGGCGCTCCTTGCCAAACTGACCGAAGAAGGGAAGGGCAGAACCGCAGGAAAGCTCCGCAGCTACCTCAGAGCAGCCTTCAGCCTGGCTATCCGAGCCAAGACAGACCCTGATGCACCACTTTCCATGAGAATGTTTGGGATTCAGACTAACCCGATCGCTTCTATTGGCGCCTTATCACGCTATAACCGCATCAGAACCCGAGTGCTAAGCGCTGATGAGCTGGGCAGCTTTTTTAAGCGACTACAAGCGCTTCCCGCAACACCCAAACGTGATCTGGTGCTGCTTTGCCTTCTTCTTGGTGGTCAGAGGCCATCCCAGTTGGTCAGAGCCAGATTGGTCGACCTTGATCTTGGTGCGCGGACAATTACGCTGCTGGATCCCAAGGGAGCCAGAGCCCAGCCAAGAATCCATGTCTTGCCAGTGTCCGAGCAGGCTGCAGCCATATTCGGGAGTCTGGTAGGGCAAGCGATAGCCATCAGCCCAGGGCAACAGACCCAATCGGGCTTATTGTTTACCAGCGGCGGGAAGAGAGAGCTTAGGATTGAGACAGTCTCGGCGTTCGTGAAAGAAATCGCCGACGACATGCTGAGGGAAAACGAGCTCAGAGAGGGCTTTGAGCTAAGGGACTTGCGGAGAACCTGCGAGACGATGATGGCGGCTCTACGGATATCAAGCGATATCCGTGCGCAGATTCAATCTCATGGGTTAGGGGGCGTTCAGGCTCGCCACTATGATCGCCACAATTACATGGAGGAGAAACGCGATGCCCTCGAAAAATGGGTGGCGCATCTGGAAAGGATAGTTGCTGGAGACGTCGGTAAGGTCGTACCTATGAATCGTTACAAGTAACCCCACCCCCACGCAATTTCCATTCAGACAGACCCCACAGTACCCCCACCGCCCCAATATTAGAATGGTTCCATCCGGCATACTTGCATACTAATCGGCATGAACGAATTGCAGGTATCTCGGTTCCAGTGTATGGCTGATGAATCTTAAGACCTCAATATTCCTTGTGCAAGCAGAAAAAGGTCTACTCCGTCACTCTCAACTGCCGACTGATCTCTGCCACTGTCCGGCGTTGCGCCGACATGACCTTCGCTTCCCGTGGTTTGTGGATGATCTCTTCTGAAGTAAATCGCCTATAAGGCATGATCTCAAACTCCTTTTCATAAGATTACGAAAATTTAAGTCGGACCAGTTTTTTCAGGTCAGGTCATCAGTCTGCACCAGTTGATTCAGACCGGCCACACGCGTTGATTCGCAATTCAGTGTTTATAAAACTTAAGGGTCATTCGATCCGATTCTCCAATTATGAGGTATTGCGGCTTGTCTTTATCTGACACGCCACGCAAGCTGGGCGGCAGAGTCCAAACGCCCCCTGGATAATCAGCGGTATCGCGCGGATTACGGTTTATTTCAGATGTTGCAATTAGCTTGAAGCCTGCGCGCTGTGCTGTGGCAATCACATAAGCTTCCGTCATGTAGCCAGAGTTGATCTGTTGCTGAAAACTGGTGCCGGGTTTTGCCCGATGTTCGACAACGCCGAGAATGCCTCCCGGTTTCAGCGCTTCATAAAACGCTGTGAACATGGAATCACTCGTTCCAGCCTTCGCCCAGTTATGCACATTTCTGAACGTCAAGACCATGTCAGCGGAGCCGGGCGGCGCCACTGATGGTTTGGCAGGATCAAAGGTGATGCTGCTGGAACTCCCGTACAGAATAGGATCGCTGATGAGCATATTTTTGTAGGCAGCATCTCGACGCTTGAAGGTGTCAGGCGTCTCTAGCGAGAGGGCTGGCACCGCCGCAATGAACTTGCCTTTTTGTCGCAGCACTGGAGCGATAATCTCTGTGTACCAGCCTGCGCCGGGCGAAATTTCGACGACAGTCATCTCAGGTTTCAGGCCGAAAAATAGCAGGGTCTCTTTGGGATGTCGGTACTGGTCGCGTGCGCGGTTTTCTTCTGAACGGTGTGGTCCATCGATGACATCGTCGAGCAACGCGGTCATGCCCAGATTAGAAGCAGTAGCTACAGTCGCCAACAGCATTAAAACAGGACCCAGTGGGAATGCTGGTAATTCGAGCAAGCGTTTCAAGAAAAACATGTCGAGTCTCCCGTGTCCAACGGCATTTCGCGCAAAAGCGCTGGTAAATACAGTCTGTTTATGATTATATGCGCATACAAGTAAAAACAATT
>OMID01000115.1 GCA_900299005.1 Oxalobacteraceae bacterium | reverse complement strand
TGCTTGCGGTTTTGGTTTCCCGCCGGGTGGCGAAGGAAACTTCAAAAAACTGAAGCGTGTGAGTGGAAATGAAGGTCTTATGAACCCTCACGAACCCGCATGAACTGGCAATAACCAGCATGCAACAAGTGGTGGAGACGGCGGGAATCGAACCCGCGTCCAGAAGCTCTCTACAGACAGTTCTACATACTTAGTGTTGTCATTTGAATTTAATCCTGACGACGCGGACGCACACGCTGCGGCAGAACGAGTTACCTAAATTTAACGTCAGACCAAGTAACCCGGACTCACGCGATTCCCTGTAAATGACCTCACCGCCGTTGCCGGCCCGCCCCAGGGACGAAGCGGTGTGAGGGAAGCCGCTTAAGCAGCTACTGCGTACGAAGAATCGTTAGCAGGTATTGATTTCCGGCTGGATTTACGAGGTGACCAGTCCTCGGTATGCCCTGCGCTGCTTCGCAACCCCTGTCGAAACCAGGTCGTCCCCAATAAACGGTTCTAGCAGTTCGCTAATTGTAACTCTGATGTAGGGATGGTGCGAGAGATTTCAAGGCCGTGGCAGTAGCGGTAGCAAGTCCAGTGGGTGCGAGGCGATCAGATCGGCCAGCCAGTCGGATGGCTCCGTGTGACCGCAATAGCCCCAACCGGCGGCAATGGTCGGCATGCCGGCAGCCTTGCCGGCATCGATATCGCGTAAATCGTCGCCGACGTACCAGCAAGCCGTCGGAACCAGTTTCAGGCGGCGCGCCGCCTCGAACAGCGGCTCTGGATGAGGCTTTGCGTGCGGTGTTGTGTCACCAGAGATCACGCAGGCAGCGTGAGCAAGACCGATTTGGGGTACCAGTGCATCGGTGTAGAGTGCAGGCTTGTTGGTGACGATGCCCCACGTCAGACCAAGCGAGTCGATCGCATCAAGTAGGGATGTGATGCCGTCGAACAGCGTGGTGTGGTCTGCGATTGCAGCCGCATAGTTGTCGAGAAATTCCTGACGCATATCCTCATACTGCGAATCACCGGGACCAATGCCAAACGCGGCGCCGATCAGGCCGCGCGCACCGGCTGAGGCAAGCGGACGCAACCTGTCGAAAGGCGACGGTTCAAGCCCGCGATCGAAGCGCATCTTGTTGACAGCAGCGGCGAGATCGGGCGCGGTGTCGGCGAGCGTACCGTCGAGATCGAATAACAGCGCTCGCGGCGCGGGCAGAGAAAACGACATCAGCTTAGTCAGATCGAATACAAGCGATCAGGTAGTTCACGTCGGTATCCTGATTCAGAGAGTAGATTTTGGTGATCGGGTTGTAGGTCATGCCCTTAATCACTTTCACTTCAAGCGCGGCATTGCGTGCAAACTGCGATAGCTCGGCCGGTTTGATGAATTTTGCATAGTCGTGAGTACCCCGCGGCAGCAGGCGAAGCACATATTCGGCGCCGATAATGGCGAACAGGTAGGATTTAGGATTGCGGTTGATGGTAGAAAAAAAGACGTGCCCACCAGGTTTCACCAGTGTCGCGCAGGCTTGCACGATGGCCGAGGGATCGGGGACATGCTCCAGCATCTCCATACAAGTCACAACGTCATACTGACCCGCCTCGCGTGAAGCAAGGTCCTCGGCGGAGATCATTTCATAGCGTACGCTCACGCCGGATTCGAAGCTGTGCAAATCGGCGACCTTCAGGGCTTTTTTGGACAAGTCGATGCCGGTGACCGTGGCACCTTTCTTGGCGATGGATTCCGCGAGGATGCCACCGCCGCAGCCCACATCGACCACGCGCTTGCCCGCCAGGGGTGCCAGCGCATTGATCCACTCAAGGCGAAGCGGATTGATTTCATGCAAGGGACGAAACTCGGAGGTCGGGTCCCACCAGCGATGCGCAAGCTCGCTGAATTTTTGAAGTTCTAAAGGATCGGCGTTCATGAGCCCGATGATAGCGGAAAGCGAGGATACAAAAGAAAAACCCCCGTTGCCGGGGGATTCCATGGGGGGCGCGTACTCAGTCGGGTTCAGCTTACTTCTTGCGCCCCACCACTTCCACTTCCACACGGCGGTTCTTCGCGCGACCTTCGCGAGTCTTGTTGCTGGCCACAGGATGGCTCTCGCCTTTACCCTCGACAAAGATGCGGTCTGCCGGAACGCCTTTCGAGACGAGGAAGGCCTTTACGGCACTCGCGCGACGCATCGACAGCTTAAGGTTGTACGCATCAGTGCCGATCGCATCAGTGTGGCCGGTAGCAACAACGACTTCGATGTCAGTTCCTTGCAGCTTCGACACCAGATCCGACAGCTTGGCCTTGCCGGCGGGCTTCAGAACTGATTTGTCGAAATCAAAGAAGGCATCCGCTTCGAACGTCACTTTGTCCGATGCAGGTGCGGGCGCAGGTGCAGGTGCTGCAACGGGGGCTGGTGCAGGGGCTGGTGCGGGCGCAGGCGCAGGTGCTGCCTGCTGCGGCTCGACATAAGGGGCTGGTTCGCCTGCGGGCAGTGGTTTTGCGAGCGGCACGCTGTCGGCTGCAGCAGGCGCTGCTTTTTGCAGCATGCCGTCGCAACCCTCGATGGCGTCGGCGGGTGTCCAGAAGCCTGTGTGCCAGCAAAGTCCAAACCCGCTCTTGACCACATCGTTGGCGGAATCAGTCAGGTAGCCCTTCTTTGGCGCTTTGTCGGTGGCTACAGCAAAGGCGCTCACGGAAGCAAGCGCGATCAAAACAGCGAGTTTGCGCATCGTGCGTTTCATTGTCGGTCCTGAGGTTTGTTGTTAATACCGGATTGTGTTCGTAGATACTGAGGCACGCATCCCACAGTACTTGTCAAAGCCCCTACATTTTACTGCGTTTCATTAACTTCAGGGCAAGTAGCCTCGCCGTTTGTAGTTTATTTCCGCTGGTAAAAAAGCAAGCTGTTTACCACTGGAATGCTTCTTTCTCAGGGTAGGCTGCCAGTTCCAGGGAGCTTTTGATGTTCAGCAAGAAAGTCGATGGTGACGCGCAGATGATATTGCCCAATCAATCGACCCTGACTAATTTTTTTGATGGTTCAGAAGACTAGTTCCTCGAATGCGCCGTTATCACGTCGACATGAACGTCGACATGAACCCGGCGGTTCTTTGCGCGGCCGGCCCTGCTCGCGTTACTGGCCACGGGTTGCGTCTCGCCTTTCCCCTCACTGAAGAGTCGCTTAGGACGAAGCCCCTTTTTCCAAAGATAGCTCACCACGGCGCTCTTGCGTCGCTCAGAGAGTCGCTGATTGTAGGTGGTGGGCCCAGCGGTGTCCGCATGACCAACGACCACAAGGAGCTTGACAGGCGAGTCCGCCACTCGGGAGGCAAGGGTGTTGAGCTTTGCCTTGACGGCAGGTTTCAGGACTGCGCTGTCGACATCGAAAAACAGGTCAGCAGTGTACGTAACTCTTGCCCCGCGAGATTCTGGCCTAGTCGCTAGCGCTTCCTGCGCAGCGTCGTCGGGAATGGTGGTCGCGGAGCCCACAGTGTCGGGCGCAAACTCTGGGGTCGGGGCAGCTGCTCCAGTGGGCTCAGGTTTTCCTGGTTCGGCGGGTGCGGGCACCGGCAGCGCTCGCGCCAAAACACCATCACAACCCACGACGGTGGCCTGTGCGGGTGTCCAGGTGCCGGTGCGCCAGCAATCGCCACCAACACTTCGGACCACGATGCCGCGTGGGTCAGTGACATGTGCAGGCTTGGCGAAGTTGGTAGGCGCAGTGATCTGCTGGACCGCGCTTGCTTTGGCAGCGTCAGCGATGGTTAACCCACTCCCCGTGC
>OMID01000114.1 GCA_900299005.1 Oxalobacteraceae bacterium | reverse complement strand
GCCTTGGATCCCAGCTTGCGCTGGGATGACGGCGTGGGATGCACGCAAATCAAACCCTGCATACCAAACCCCGCCCTGTACGGCGAGGGGCGTGCGCAAATCGCGCACCGCATCCCATCCCCCACCCCGTCGTCCCGGCGAACGCCGGGACCCAGGGTTGATGACCTCCGTACTCATGGCAAAGGTCAGCCTCGTGCAGCCTTGGATCCCAGCTTGCGCTGGGATGACGGCGTGGGATGCACGCAAATCAAACCCTGCATACCAAACCCCGCCCTGTACGGCGAGGGGCGCACGCCAATCACGTACCGCATCCCAACCCCCACGCCGTCGTCCCGGCGAACGCCGGGACCTAGTGTCACTGAACAGTAGCCCTTATGAACCTGAATTTCTTCTTTGAAGTCCTGATCGGTGGTCTGCTCTCCGGTGTCATGTACGCGCTGGTGGCGCTGGGCTTCGTGCTGATCTACAAAGCCTCGGGCGTGTTCAACTTTGCGCAGGGCGCGATGGTGTTCTTTGCCGCGCTCACCTGTGTGTCGCTGACCGAATTCGGCTGGCCGCTGTGGGTCGCTATTGCCACGACGATTGTAGCCATGAGCGTGTTGGGACTTGCGATCGAGCGCATCGTGTTGCGCCCGCTGGTTAATCAGCCTGAGATCTCGCTGTTCATGGCAACCATCGGGCTGACCTTTTTTATCGAAGGCATGGCGCAGCTGATGTGGGGGGCGGAAGTCAAGCGTCTGGATCTGGGTATTGAAGACGTCCCGATGCAAAGCCTGCTGGAGAATTTCAACATCATCGTCTCGAAATTCGACATGATTTCTGCAGCCGTTTGTGCGCTGTTGGTGGGTGGTCTGGCGCTGTTTTTCTCGCGCACCAAGGTCGGACGCGCACTGCGGGCGGTGGCTGATGATCATCAGGCCGCGCTGGCCGTGGGCATTCCGCTGCAACAGATCTGGGGCATCGTCTGGGGTGTGGCTGGTTTTGTCGCACTGGTGGCCGGCCTGCTGTGGGGCTCGCGCAATGGTGTGCAGTTCTCTCTGACTTTTGTGGCGCTCAAGGCACTGCCAGTGCTTATCTTGGGCGGCTTTACCTCGGTACCCGGAGCAATCCTTGGCGGTCTGATCATCGGCGCTTCGGAAAAACTGGCCGAGGTCTACCTGGGGCCTTTCGTCGGTGGCGGTATTGAGGGTTGGTTCCCCTACGTCCTAGCGCTGCTGTTCCTACTGGTGAGGCCCGAGGGGCTGTTCGGCGAGAAGATTATCCGGAGGATCTGATCCATGTTTTACCGAGAAGCAGGCCAATTCAAATCGAGCTACCAAACGGACGGGCAAATCTTTCCGATCCGGCAGGATCGCATCGGGATTGCACTGCTGATCGTGCTGGCTTTTATCGTGGTGCCAATAACAGCAACGCCTTATTTCTTCTCGGCGATCTTGATTCCATTTCTGATCTTCTCGCTCGCAGCACTCGGGCTGAATATCCTCACCGGATATGCGGGTCAGCTGTCGCTGGGCTCGGCCGCGTTCATGGCCGTCGGCGCATTTAGTACTTATAACTTCGTGCTTCGCGTGCCCGGCATACCTTTGCTGGTCGCCTTCATCCTCGGCGGTCTGTGCGCTGCGGCCGTAGGTATCGTATTCGGTCTGCCCTCGCTGCGCGTTCGTGGCTTCTATTTGGCAGCATCGACATTGGCGACGCAATTCTTTGTTGTCTCGGCGCTCACCAAGGTTCGCTGGTTCACCAACTACAGTTCGTCAGGGGTGATCACTGCGCAAAAAATGCAGATCCTCGGGATCGATTTCGACACGCCCCCGGCCAAATATCTTCTGGTGCTGTCGATTGTCGCGACGCTGGCGCTGCTGGCAAAAAATCTGGTGCGCTCGAATGTCGGTCGCTGCTGGATGGCCGTGCGTGACATGGACGTGGCGGCGGAGGTCATCGGCATACGCCTGATGCGCACCAAACTGCTGGCATTCGCAATCAGTTCTTTCTATTGCGGTGTGGCCGGAGCGCTGTATGCCTATGCGTATCTGGGTACCGTCGAGCCGGAGGCCTACAATCTGGATTTGTCTTTCCGCATCCTGTTCATGGTGATCATTGGTGGTCTGGGCTCCATCCTGGGCTCTTTTCTCGGCGCTGCCTTCATCGTACTGCTGCCGGTGCTGCTCAATACACTCGCACACGCTGCCAATATTTCTACCGCGGTCGCCTCGAATCTGGAGTTGATGGTGTTCGGCGCACTCATCATTTTCTTCTTGATCGTCGAACCGCATGGGCTGGCACGGCTGTGGCAGATTGCCAAAGAAAAGCTCCGACTCTGGCCATTTCCGCATTAAGGGTAAACTCAATCGAGCCTGCCCTATTGAAGATTCGAGACATTAACTGATTCCTAACGACGTTCTACGAAGGAGGCAACAATGAAGTTCAAATCTTTGCTGCTCGGCGCCGTGCTTGCGGCGACGACGAACCTGGCTTTGGCGGCCGAACAATATGTTCCGCTACTCTCCTATCGCGTTGGCCCCTACGGATCGAACGGTACTTCGTTCTTCGGCGGCATGATCGACTACATGAATCTGGTGAATCTCAGCGGCGGTGTCAACGGCGTCAAGCTAACCTGGGAAGAATGCGAAACTGAGTACAACCCCTCGCGTGGCGTCGAGTGCTATGAGCGCCTGAAGAGTAAAAATGGTGGTGCGTCTATTGTCGAGCCACTCTCCACGGGCATCGCCTACGGCATCCTGGATCGAGTTGCGAAGGACAAGATCCCGATGACCACTCTCGGCTACGGACGCTCTGATGCGGCCAACGGCAAAGTTTTTCCTTATGTGTTTCCTCTGCTGACCACCTACTGGAATCAAGCCGGTGCAATGATCGTCTATCTTGGCGAGAAATCCGGCGGCATGGAAAAACTCAAAGGGAAAAAGATTGTCCACCTCTATCACGACTCAGCCTACGGTAAAGAGCCACTGCCTGTACTGGAGGCAGAGGCAGCAAAATGGAGCTTTGAGCTGATCAAGATTCCCATCGCTCCCCCCGGGAACGAACAGCAATCCCAATGGCTGCAGATTCGTCAGGCTAATCCGGATTATGTGATCATGTGGACCTTCGGGGTGATGAGTGCGGTCGGCCTGAAGACAGCACAGCGCAACGGCTTCCCGCGCGAGAAAATCATCGGTGTCTGGTGGGCTGGCTCCGAGGAAGACACTGAACCGGCGGGCGAAGCCGCAAAAGGTTATTCTGCGATGAGTTTCACCACGCCGGGCAACTTCCCGGTGCTGGATGAAATCCGCAGCAAGCTCTATTCCTCCGGAAAAGGCAACCTCAAAGAACTCGACCGCGTCGGCAACGTCATGTACATGCGCGGCGTCGCAGCGACTGTCATGATGGTCGAAGCCATGCGCGTTGCGCAAAACAAGTATGGCAAGGGCAAAGTGCTGACCGGCGAACAGATGCGCTGGGGTCTTGAAAACCTCAACATCGACGCGGCACGTCAGAAGGCGCTGGGCGTTCCCGACATGTTCCCGCCCATCAAAACCTCGTGCGATGATCACGAGGGGTCGGGTGCGGTGAAAGTCGTGCAATGGGATGGCAAAGAGTGGGTCGCCATCTCCAAGAACTGGATTACTGGTGACAAGGCACTCGTGCGCAAGCTGCTCGAAGAATCATCGGCGAGCTATGCAAAAGAGAAAGGCATTACACCGGCTTGCCTGAAGTAGCAAAGCCAGCCGAGTCATCATGGGTTAGGGCTTTCGCCGGGGCTGCCGTTGTCAGATTGATCTGACAACGGCATGTCATCTCGGCGCAGGTCAAAGCCCTTCTCCAATCCCAAGAGATTTCTGACATGACGACACCCATCCTCAACATCAATAATATCGAGGTCATTTACGATCATGTGATCTTGGTGCTCAAAGGGGTGTCGCTATCGGTCCCGCGTGGAAAAATTGTGGCACTCATGGGGGCTAACGGCGCCGGCAAATCAACAACACTCAAATCCATCTCGACGCTGTTGCGTGGTGAACGCGGCGATGTCACCAAAGGCAGTATCGAATTTAACGGCGAGCGAATTGATCAGCTCACGCCCAACGAGCTGGTCAAGCGCGGCTTGTCTCAAGTGATGGAAGGACGTCACTGCTTTGGTCACCTGACGATTGAAGAAAACCTGCTGACCGGTGCCTACACACGACAGCTCAGTCGCGCCGGTCTGAAAGAAGAGTTGGAGAAGGTGTATCACTATTTTCCCCGGTTGAAGCAGCGACGTGGCTCTCAGGCAGGCTATACCTCGGGCGGCGAGCAACAGATGTGCGCCATAGGACGCGCGCTCATGGCGAAACCATCCATGATCCTGCTGGATGAGCCCTCTATGGGACTGGCACCGCAGATCGTCGAAGAGATCTTTGGCATCGTTCAAGACCTGAACCAGCGTGAGCAGGTGTCCTTCCTTCTGGCTGAGCAGAACACGACCATCGCATTGAAATACGCTGACTTCGGCTACATTCTTGAGAATGGCCGCGTAGTGATGGAAGGGGCCGCCGCCGATCTGGCCGCGAATGAGGACGTCAAGGAGTTTTACCTGGGCATGTCCGGCGCCGGTCGAAAGAGCTTCCGCGACATGAAGTTCTATCGCCGTCGCAAGCGATGGCTGGCCTGAGTATCCACCGGCGGCCTGACCGCAGACGATGCAGGCTCCGTCTGAAGGTAGACTTCTCTTTTCCGGAAAATTCATCACCATCATGAACACCCTGTACGATGCACTGGAGTCCCGCGATCCTTCAGTACGTGAAAAAGATCGCTTTGCTGCGCTGCCTGCGCTGATTGCACGCGCAAAACAGGCTAGCGGCTGGGCGACCATTCTCAAGGACGTGAACCCGCAAGACATCACCAGTCGGGCTGCACTCGCGCAGCTGCCCATCACTCGCAAATCTGCACTGAAAGATCTGCAGCAAGCAGCACCGCCGTTTGGCGGACTGACTGTCACTCCTGCTGACAAACTATCGCGCATTTTCATGTCACCCGGGCCGATCTTTGATCCCGAAGGTCGCGGCGAAGACTGGTGGCGCTATGCCCGACCCTTGCACGCGCTCGGCTTGCGTGGTGGCGATCTGATACAGAATTGCTTTGCCTATCATTTCACACCGGCCGGACTCATGGTTGAGGGCGGCGCCAAGGCGCTCGGCTGTCCGGTCATCCCGGCCGGGATCGGCCAGACGGAAATGCAGGTGCAGGCAATGGGCTTGCTCCGACCTAAAGCGTATGTGGGTACCCCTTCCTTTTTGAAGATCATTATTGAAAAAGCCCTAGAGATGGGTGAGGACATCAGCAGTGTGCGCTATGCACTGGTGGGTGCAGAAGCCCTGCCGCCCTCGCTGCGCACGTGGCTCAATGGTCATGGTGTGCGCCACGTTCTTCAGACCTATGGCTCGGCAGATATCGGCAATATCGCCTACGAAACGCTCACGGGTGACGAAGTCAATCCCGGCATGGTGCTGGATGAGACGCTTGTGCTGGAGATCGTGCGCCCCGGCACAGGCGAGCCTGTCGCCGATGGCGACGTCGGTGAAGTGGTTATCACCTCGTTCAACCCGGATTATCCACTGATAAGATTTGCGACTGGCGACATGTCAGCAGTACTTCTAGGCAGTTCACCCTGCGGCCGCACAAATACCCGTATCAAAGGCTGGATGGGACGTGCTGATCAGACCACCAAGGTCCGCGCCATGTTTGTTCATCCTTCCCAGGTGGCCGACATCGCGCGCCGGCATCCGGCGATACTGAAAGCCCGACTGGTAATCACGGGCGAGATGGGCAACGACGAGATGACCCTTCATTGCGAAGTGGCAGACGTGGCAGCAGTGCAGTCGCAGGCAGCCGCGATAGTAACGTCGATTCGCGATGTCACGAAATTGCGCGGTGAGGTGAAGCTGGTGGCACAGGGCAGTCTGCCTGAGGATGGAAAAGTAATCGATGATGCGCGCAGCTATGCCTAACAAGATCGTCCATAGCCACTGGCAAACATCCGCAGGCAAATCATGAAAAAACCCGGCAGACTGTGCTGCCGGGTTGGTATTGCTGATGGATGTGTTGTTATCAGTCGCTCAGCCGGTCAGTGCCATGCGTTGGCTTGCCTTGCGCAGTATCTGCTCCAGGGCATCGACGGAACCCGACATCTGCCGATCAATGTTGCCACGATCGGCAAGACTATCCGCAAAATAACGCTTGCCTTCAGCACCCAGCCGATCCAGTTGCGGCGCCACCTCAAACAAGAACAGTAGCTCATCACCCCACAAGACATCCTGATCATCCAGCCAGCCGGGATCAACCGCATGGGGATGGCTGCTATCTGGCGCAGACAAATACAGATTGGTCAGACATTCGAGCAAAAAGCTTTTATCGCTTGCGTTGTCGTTCACAATCATACTCGCATGCTTGTAAAAACCTGGCAGGCGCTGCGGATCAATCCCATCTATCCGTGCAGCGCTGCTGCCCAGGGCATGCCGCACAGAGTCGGTGTCGACACGAATGCTAATGCGCGGTTCGCTGTGGGTGATCAGGGTCGTACTGGTAGCAGAGGGGGCTTGTGCGCGCGGCGCGCTACGCGCTTTTAATGTCGGAGCCGAGCCGGTACCCGCAGTGCGAACAGGTGTTTTTTTTGCTGCAGGAGCGGCTGGCTGAGACACATTGCCAACGGTAGTCTGCCCCGGTTTCACGGAATGAATTCCCATGATTACCTCTCAAGAAATATTTAAAAATGGAATTAGTTCAGCAAAGCAAGTTAATCCGCCTGTTGAACTGAGATGGGGTTGCGGAGGGTCTGCAAAACCTTGTCAATCTTTCTTTGCCAGAACGTTCTTTGCGCCTATGTCGGTTACAAAAGGCTTCTTCAAGTTCGCTCTCGCTGCACATGGGAAAGAAATATTTTTTAGCTCCCCATGCATCGAGCCCACCTCAGCTGAACACTGGCTGGCACGGCTGAAGGCAGACCAAGGACCTATCTGGTTAGGGCGATGGCAAGGTAACAATGTCGCAGACCATACAGACGTATGGCAAGGTAGTGGCAACGCCGCTCGCGACCTTACGAGATAGGTTCTGCCTAAGGGTCGCAATGATCCCGAGCTTACGTAGGCTCAATATTTACCAGCTCATTGCCTTCGATTTTGACTGCGCCGACCCGCTTGAGCTGAGTGATGACCCAATGCGACAGATGGATATTCCCGAAATTCATGTACCGCCGGTTTGCTGACTGAATCAGTGGAATCTTGCTGATGATCTGAGGCACGTCGCAGAGTTTGATTCGCTGCTTATCCATGAGCATGAACTTGAATAACACCTTGATGCCGTTCTGCGCATTGCGCAGAGGGTCAGCTTCCAGATAGCGTATGCGGGAATGCGCCGCCTCTATGGCCTCCTGGACTTCGGTAAAAGGCCGCCCATGACCGGGAATGACGATGCGCACATCAAGCGCTTCGATCATGTCGAGCGTATCTCGCGTCTCCGGAAATCCCGCATAACTGTCTAAGGCAGGAAAAATTACCCCAAAACCTTTTTCCCACAGGGCGTCAGCGGAAATCAGGATGCCATGCTGCTCGCAGAACAGCACGTAGGAGTAAGGATGATGGCCGGGGGCAAACAATACTGACCAGTCCATGCCGCCCAATCTGAGCGTCTGACCTGGCTGCACTCCTTCGTCTGCGCGAAAAGGATCACAGCGCTGACCGGTTGCATCGAACGACAGCGTTGTCTTATCCCAGCGCTTGACCCGATGCAGCTCTGCTGCGGGGACTGCGGTGTGTGCTTTGGGATAATGTTCCTGAAGGATGCGATTGCCGCCACAATGATCCGAATGCAGATGCGTGTTGTAAATCGCATCCAGGGGTCGATTTTTCAGCAACCCCTTTATCAGCGCTAGGGTCTGCTCGGCATGCGTTACATAGCCGGTATCGACGACGGCAGAACGCTCTTTATCGATGAAAACGATATTGTTCGAGGAAAGCCAGCCGCGCTCCAACACATGCATCGTTGATGGCAGTTTCATGATTTGATCTGGTAGGCGAGAGAAATTCGTGCAAATTCTGCCAACAATTCCGGCGTGCCGCCATTGAAGGTAGTGAACGCATTTCCCGTTCTGACAACCAGCCGAGGCGGAGACGCCCAGCCCGCCAGCGGTATGCCGATCAGCTTGGCGCTTCGTATCTCGTCCCATCGTGCCTGTCGGGACCACAGCCAGGTCTGGCATATGCCGTTCGCATCTATGGTCACCCGCGAACGAAGGAAACCAACATAGGATAAAAACAGCATCAGCATGGCAGCAAGAAACAGCAGTCGCACACCCCAGCCATACGCCATCAGCGAGTATCGGAGCGCAAAACTAATACCGTAACCCGCAAGCGCACAGGTCACGAGAGTCGCGAGCATCTTGAACCACGGGCTGTAGGCAGGGCCCGTCAGGGTAGCGTGTGGCTGATAAAACTGAGTTTGCATGGCCGGTGATTATGCCTGCGCATACACGCGTGATGTGATTCAGGCAGACTTCGTCGCACGACGATGAATGATCGCTTCCCAGACCGCGCGTTTTTTTGACTCCGGCGCAACGCTCCAGTCGGTAATCTCTTGGAGCGTACGCTGACAGCCCAAGCACAGACCGCTCTTGCGATCCATCTGGCAAATCCCGACGCACGGCGAGGGCAAAGGTCCCTCATGGTAGGTCGGATCAAAATCTTGCAGATTCATGGTTCTCACACACGAGGATGGACAGTGTCAGAGGCCGGCACGCAGCTTTTTTTCAGCCAGCTTGACATGGAATTTTTCAGACGTTATCACCGCACGCTCATGCTCGCCCTCGCTGATCTTGTCCACGCCATCCCAGGCCTCGACCCGAAACCGCACGCGGCGACCCTCGACCGCGATGACCTCGCCACGTATCGTCAGCGTCATACCCGGTGGCGTGGCCGCCAGATGCGAGAAGCTCACATGGACGCCCAAGCTTTGCTCATTCGGCCAGTCGACATAAGGCATGATGCCCTGAGTACAGGCGAGCTCCATCAGACCGACCATGTAACCGGTCGCCAGCACCGCGGGCATCTCATTGGCAAACTCGGTGTGCTGGCCGAAAAGCCGGGGGACGACCGAGGCCTCAGGTACGACGGTTTGCCATTCAAAGCGTATGCCGGGTTTCAGCTCTGGACTCATGTCGTATCTCCTGTCAGGCAGCGCGCTTGGCCGAGATCGCCCGACCGGCACGGCTGGATGATGCGCGGCCCAGCTGTTCAGAAATGAATTGCCCTGCATCGACGACCGCATCCAGCGAGACACCGGTGGCAATGCCCAAACCGTGCATCAGATACAGCACGTCTTCGGTGGCGACATTCCCCGTTGCGCCCTTTGCATACGGACAGCCACCAAGTCCTGCAACGGAAGAGTGATAAATCACGACGCCGACTTCCAGCGCCGCATAGATGTTGGCCAGTGCCTGACCATAGGTGTCATGAAAATGTCCGGCCAGCCGCTCCAGCGGAAATTCTTTTGCGGCCGCCTCGAACACACGTTTGACCTGGCCTGCGGTGCCCACACCGATCGTGTCGGCAATATCAATCTCGTCACACCCCAGATCACGCAGACGGCGAACCACCTCCGCTGCTGACTCGGGCGTGACCTCGCCTTGATAAGGACAGCCCAGCGCACAACTGATGCTGCCACGCAGTCGCATGCCTTGCTCTTTGGCCGCACGCGCGACTTCGCGGAATCGATCGATCGATTCTGCAATCGAGCAATTGATATTTTTTTGAGAAAACGCTTCCGAGGCTGCGCCAAAAATAACCACCTCATCCATCTTTGCCAGCAGCGCGTCCTCAAAGCCGCGCATGTTCGGCACCAGCGCCGAATAAATTGTGCCCGGCTGCCGACGTATGCCCTGCATCACGTCCAAAGAGCTTGCCATCTGCGGCACCCATTTGGGCGACACGAACGATGCGGCCTCAACATTCGGAATACCTGCCTCACTGAGGCGATTCACCAGTTCGATTTTCACTTCGGCAGAGATGGTCTGCTTTTCATTTTGCAGTCCATCGCGCGGGCCGACTTCGACAATCTTGACGGCAGTGGGCAAGGGTGAAGCGCTCATCAGTTTTCCTCGTGTTCAAATGACAGTAGCTGCGCCCCCTCGGCGACCTGATCGCCTACGGCGTACAGCAATTCAGTGACCTTACCTTTGGCTGGCGCGCTGATCGTATGCTCCATTTTCATGGCTTCCATGATCAACAGTGGCTCACCCTTGGCGACCGTCACCCCGGTCCGAGCCATCAGCGCGACAATCTTGCCCGGCATGGGGGCGGTCAGCCGCCCGCCATCTGTCTCTTCTTCGCCCGCGTGCGCGATAGGGTTACGCCATTCCAGTGGCCAGTGACACCCCTCATGAAAAACATGAAAGCTCTCTCCGCTACGCACCACATTCGCCGTCGTCGGTCTGCCATCCACACGCACACTGACCCGATCGCCGGCGCCCGACAGTTCAGTCAGAAGCACCGTGCCGCGATCCGTGCTCAGCCGCACACCAGAGCGCTCATACACCAGGCTGATTGCCGATTCGCCCGCCGACTCTGACAAGCTCAGGGTGCGGGTCAGAGAAGCATTCATTCGCCAGCCAGAGCTTTGAGCCCAGGGGTCGTCGGAGGATTGGGTCTCGTGCCGAATCACCGCTGCGCAAGCCAATGCGAGCGCAGATAATGGCGCAGGTGTCGGCGCAGGAAACAGGGTTGCATGATGCCGCTCAATCAGTCCGGTATCCAGTTCTGCTGTCGCAAAAGGCTGACTGGCGATCAGTCGGCCAAGGAATGCCACGTTCGTTGAAAGACCGACCACCTCGACCTCGACCAGCGCCTGCGCGAGTCGCGCCAGCGCCTGTGCGCGATCCTCACCCCAGACGACGAGCTTTGCGATCATTGGATCGTAGTGGGGCGTGATCGCATCACCTTCACGCACCCCCGCATCAATGCGTATAGCGTTCTCGCGTGTAAACTCAGCAGCGACCGGCAGGCTCAGGTGCTGCAGCCGGCCTATCGAGGGTAGAAACCCCTTCTCGGGATTTTCGGCATAGATGCGTGCCTCAATCGCATGTCCGCGGATCTTCAGATCTGGCTGCAGGACCGGCAGGCGCTCGCCCGCAGCGACGCGCAGCTGCCACTCGACCAGATCAGTCCCCGTGATCATCTCCGTCACCGGATGCTCGACCTGCAGCCGGGTATTCATTTCCATGAAATAAAAATGGCCATCCTGCCGGGCGATGAATTCCACCGTGCCCGCACCGACATAGCCCACCGCTCGGGCTGCAGCAACAGCGGCATCGCCCATCGCCTTGCGGCGCTCTTCGGTCATGCCGGGCGCCGGGGCTTCCTCAAGAACTTTCTGATGCCGACGCTGCACCGAGCAATCACGCTCGAACAGCGACACGCAATGCCCTTGCGTGTCGGCAAAGACCTGTATCTCGATATGTCGTGGGCGCACGAGATATTTTTCGAGCAGCACCCGCTCATCACCGAAGCTGTTCTTTGCCTCTCGCTGGCACGACGCCAGTGCCGAGTCAAAGTCATCGCGGCGCTCGACAATGCGCATGCCTTTACCACCCCCGCCCGCACTCGCCTTTAGCAGCACCGGATAGCCAATACTATCAGCCTGCTGCTGCAAAAATGTGGCCTCCTGATTCTCGCCGTGATAGCCGGGCACCAGAGGCACCCCCGCTTGCTCCATCAGTGCCTTGGCAGCAGACTTCGACCCCATGGCGCGAATGGCGGATACCGGCGGACCGACAAACACCAGTCCTGCATTCGCGCAAGCTTGTGCGAAATCTGCATTTTCCGACAAGAAGCCGTAGCCCGGATGAATCGCCTGCGCACCGCTGAGTTTCGCAGCTTCGATGATGCGATCGGCTTTGAGGTAACTATCTGCGGCGGCGGCGCCTCCGATGGCAACTGCCTCATCACAAAAGCTGACGTGACGCGCAGCGATATCCGCTTCCGAATACACTGCCACCGTGCGAATGCCCAAGCACCGCGCAGTCGTCGCGACCCGACAGGCGATCTCTCCGCGGTTGGCGATCAGAATCTTGTTGAACATCGTCTCACTCCGGTGCCTGTAGTCAGGACTTGCTTTTGTTTTCTTCGATGAATAACTGTTGAAACCTATTTCTCGACGGATGGCTGATTCGTCATTGCAGAACAGGGCTCTTATTGATCATCTTGGCGCGGGCTTCTTATTCTTCATCCCGGCGAAAGCCGGAATCCATCCTCGCCAACAACCGGCCTTCGATAACCCGTCATACCTGAACCACCATGGGTCCCAGCTTTCGCTGGGACGACGAGAAGCTCCTTCACACCGACACAGACCTTTGACCCGTCATTCCGGCGAAAGCCGGAATCCATCCTCGCCAACAACCGGCCTTCGATAACCCGTCTTACCTCAACTACCATAGGTCCCAGCTATTGTTGGGACGACGCGAAGCTCCTTCACACCGACACAGACCTTTGACCCGTCATTCCGGCGAAAGCCGGAATCCATCCTCGCCAACAACCCACCTTCGATAACCCGTCTTACCT
>OMID01000113.1 GCA_900299005.1 Oxalobacteraceae bacterium | reverse complement strand
TCGGGAATCCATTTTCGAATTGTCCTGCATACACTGCACCATGAACGGCAGCATAGATGCCATTACCATGGCGACTGCCTTGCTTGTAATCTCCGATGTAATTGTCGCCATTGGAAAAAAGATAGCTGCCGCGCCCATGCCGCAAGCCCTCGCGGAACTCTCCGATGTATTTTTCGCCGTCGCTGTAATTGACGATGCCATGGCCGTGCTGAAGACCGTATTTGGATTCGCCGATGTACTTATCTTTATTTTTGAAAAAACAAAAAAATAACCACCGTAATGGCGCTGTGAGAATACCGAAAAATAGTTTAAGAAAATTCATACATAGCCTCGGAATGTATAATTTCTGCAAATTAAATTTCAGTTGGAGACGCTGAAAAAACCGTTTTATGGCGAGCGCTTCTCCGAGCCTTTGCTCTTCGCTTCACAGCCTGCCGGGCCGATCAAGCGACAATCGACAACCCTTCGCAGTCGCGCGCGTGGTCAGTGCCAAAGTGCGCACATGCCGATCCAGAGCCCATCCAACAAAATGTCTCCGGCGGTGTTGGGGGCGTGTTGCCGTATGTCTGCACTGCTGCGCCACGCCGCCTGACCAGCGACCACAACGTTACACGGTGCTCATTTCTCTAGAGCTTTTTGTTCTCGTAAAATTTCACATCAGAGATTTCAATGTTGTGACGCTCGGGATATTTTTGAATCAGATACACCAGTGCCATGTCATCGCTCGCTCGCGGTATGGATGCCTTGATCAATGCGGTCGTGCGTCTGCCACCCAGGGTGGTTTCGGTAAAACTGTATCGAATGATGGCCTGCACATGGGTCGCGGTTGTCATGGCTGGTTTTGGATCGAGAGATGAAAAAACAAGGGGCAATTATTACTGGCCACACCGTTGCCGTGAGTCCGACACGTGAATTGACCCATAGATTGACATGAATATCGCCGTTCGCCATAGTTTTTTTGCGCAAAGCCTTCCTGTTTTAATAATAAAAATTGAAGAGGCCCGATCAAAATGCCGCTGGCCGCGCTGGGAGTGCCTTGCCTTACCTCTTTACTGTCTGCGGCGTCCCCGCATTGCCAGCGATTGCGCTGCTTCGCGGTGCTCATTTTGCTAGAGCCTAAAAATAATATTTTTTTTCTAATCTCCCGGAATCGCATCAGTAGTCGATCGGGACTGGTTCTTGTGCACCCATCTCGGGGGCGGGCTCTGCGAGCCGCCCATGACGCGCACTTTCGTGGCACGCGCTGCGTACTCTGCGATGCAAGGGCGAGCTACTCACAGTTACCGCCCGGATGTCTGCTATCTGCACCTGTTTGCTTTGATAGTCTGGCGAAATCCCTCGAGCAGCACAGGTGTCAAATGAATAAGATGCAGCCTAGCTCGCATGAGCCAGGCTCTTAAATCAGGGCTATTTTGTTGCCTGATGTCGGCAAATCTGGCCGGTAATGGTAGGGTTGCGTGGGAGTCGACCATGAAGCTCTGGCGAGATGTCGTTGTCGCGGTGGCTCTTGGTCTGGTGGTTGGGAGCGTCTTGCCAGCGACCGGACTGCTACCCGATGATGATGTTGTTAGGTTTTTTTTCAAACAGGCTAATTCATCAAGGAGATTGGAATGGGATTGTTCGATATGTTCAAGGGTGCGCCTCCGGCGCTGACGCCAAAGCTCTCGCTGGCCGTGGGTCTGCTTCACATGATTCATGCCGACGGTGAGGTTGAGGCTGAAGAAATTGGTCAGGTGCTGCAAGCCCTTGGAAATGACAAAACCCTCTTCGATGACGCTGGCAAGTACGCGAAATCCAAAGATGTCAATGCCTTCCTTGCGGAATCTGCCGCACTCCTGAACGCCGATCAGAAACTGTGTGTGTTACTGAATTTGCTGGATTCGCTCATGGCTGATGGGGTGGCCGCGCCTGAGGAGCAAGCGCTGTTTAGTCGGTTTATGACGGCGTACGGCGTGAGCGAGGAAACGCTGCAGCCCTATGCGCTGGGCATATCAGCGAAAAACAATCGCAAAGTACTGGAATAAACAGAAACACCGAGAGTCTGCATCTTTCGGGCCATGGGTACAGGCATCTTCTGGCAGGTGCCTAGCGGACATCAAAAACACGGGGAGCGATAATGCCTAAACTGCAGTTGTTTGCTGAGGGTTTGCTGGCAGGTTTGATGATCATTATCATGATCGAGTACTTCGCGGGCTATCTGCATATCGACAAAGATGAGGCAAAAAAATATCGCAATACGCCGGATGGGCGGCTGCTCACCGTGATTCAACACTGCCTGATAATGATCCTGCTAATCCTGTGTGGCTTGGCACCGCTGGCCATTTTCAGCTGATTTGAAAGCTTCGCGGTCGCCAATTCTCTTTTGAACCTGTCTCGTTAGGTTATCGCTTTAGGTCGCTGGCGGCGCTACCCATACCTTGCCCTGCGGCGGTATTGTCTGCGGCATTTGCGCCTTGCCCTCACTCTAACGCGTGACCCTGGCTCGCTGCGATGCCATCACCATAATTTGAAGAAGAGAAGCCGCAGCAAAACCCGTGGCAAATCCCAGGTGCTGCCGGAAGGCCTTGGTGGCGAGTCTTCCCGCGGGCTCTCGTCGAAGGGCGATGGCAGTCGGGACTACTGAAGCGGGCATGAGTCGAGGCGCTGTCAGCGCCTGAGACAAAGCGCTCTTTCGCCCATGAAAATTTCCCCCTCCGCTAATAGGGTATTTGCGTATTTCTGGCACCTTTTAATAGATTTAATCTATCATTAATAATGGATCGGTTTAAATAATTACTTTGCGGTCATTAAATAAACCGTTCAAAATTTCATTGTAGTTGGTGGCACACGGTTGTGGCACCCTGATTTTTTGGTGAGTTTTCGTGAGTAAAGGAATGATGATGAAAAAGTCTCTGCTTGCAGCATCATTGATGCTCAGCTTCGGCATCGCATATGCTGGCGTGGTTAAAAAAGCCGACAAAGATAACGACGGCACGCTGGACAAAATCGAAGTCAAGGGCCACTCCATGCTGGCCAAGCACTTCGATATGATCGACGTGGACAAGGATGGAACGATCGATCAGCCCGAAATTGATGCACACAATGCGATGATGGGCGACAAGGACAACGATGGCACGCTTGAGAAGAAAGAGGTCAAGCACAAAGGTCTGGCGAAGGCTTTCGATCAACTCGATGGCGATAAGGACGGCACCCTGGACGCCAGCGAAGTGCTCGCCTTCTTCCAGAAGCAAAAATAAACACAGTACGCTTCACAACGGGCGGCCGCGCTCTCGCAGCGCGGTTTTTTTTTGACGCACGTGCCCCGCATCCCCATCACGCTCGCCGCAAGTCATTTGCTCTCACGGTATCTTTGCCATGACTTCACCCCAAATCCAGACCCCAACTTAAGGTGGCGATTGGCCATCTTCCTCCGGGTCGCTTTGCAATAGCGAGAATGCATGAGAGTATTGCGCTTTATCCGGACGCGGTCGTGGTCAATTCAATAACACCAAAGCGCCGTCTCTCGAGGTGGCAAGCAAGTCATCAAGGCCGCCGCTGCCAAGATCGGCAAGCGACTGCCAAGGAAGCGCTGAGTATCAACACCGGAAAATTTCTCCTCTAGGGAGTAGCTGCAAGCCTTTGATGTGTCAGGCTCCCGCGCGGCATAGCGATGCGGGCTCGCCATAAAATGGGATTTTTCTTTCAGTGTCACCCGTGCACCGGCTGCGGCCCTACGGGGTAGGGGCTGAACAACCGGCGGGTTATGGGAACCCTTATGCAGAACACCATTGTATTCCCGCAGGTCAGTGTTGCCGCGAATGACCATAGCGAGACCCCCGAAGTGACCGGCGCTTTACTATCCCGGATGCTCACCAGCATGCAGGATCTTGGCGATGCAGCCAACCAGATTCTTGCCTCTCGCGGAGTCACCAGCATTTCTCTGGACGATTGGTATCCGCGCAGTCTCCAGCATGATTGCTTTAACGAAGTGCAGCGGCGCTTTGGCGAGCCGGCGCTTTATGCTGTCGGGTTTGCCTATCAGTCCATGGTGAGAGAACGGTACGCGAAGGAGGTGGCCGGCATCACGCAGCAGTTACAAGCGGCCGCACTCCACAACCGAACCCCGGAGATTGAGCGAGCCACTGATTTCGCGATTGACCAACTCATCGCCCTGCTTCATCAGGCCTCGGTCAATAATGTACGAAACCACCCCGTCAGCTACGGTTTTTTCTCAGCCCGGAGACAGCCTCTGGAGTACTGCGTATCTTTTTCGAGCTTCGCCGTGGCCTCATTGACCAGCTATGCGCAAGCCATCATCTACGGCATGGTTCGGCTGGCTTTTCCACCGCAGTGGACAATCACCATCGACCTGGATTCACAACAGAGAAACCGCAGAGAAGGACATCACGCAGATCATTTTCTGGTGCGACTTAGCTTTGGCTCGTCTTCCGTCTCTCTCGAGGAAATGCGTTTACAAGAGACACTCCAGGTAAAGCAAAAGCTCTTGCTGGCTGCAATGACGGCCGCACAAGCGGAGCATGACAAAGCCGCCAAACTTCTGGCTGACCACCTCGACAGCGTCACCTACGCCAGTCGCCTTCAAAAGAATCTGCTTGTGCCCAACGAACTGCTGAATAAGCGCTTCTCGGAATTCAGAGCAATTTGGGAGCCGCGCGAGATTGTTGGGGGCGATATCTATTGGACGACGTCGAGTGTCAGTGAACAGGACGAGCATTTCTCTCTGGCCCTCTTCGATTGCACCGGCCATGGCGTGCCCGGGGCCATGCTCTCTCTGCTGGTCACCAGTGCCATCGATCGTATCTTTGCCAACCATCCAGAGATTGCTCCCGATGCTGCGCTCATGGCTGTGGATGGCTCCCTGCGCGCTGCTCTTCATCAGCGAGGCACCGGATCTGATATTGATGATGGTTGTGATGCTGCCATCATCAGAATCTACCCTGCGATAAAAATTATCGAATATTCGGGCGCAAAACTCGCACTGATCAAAGTCGGTCGCTCCGGGCAGATCGATCGCATCAATCCGACTCGAATAAGCCTGGGTTATCAGGATGCTCCGGCCACGAGTCCGCAACTCCACAGGATTCCATTTGAGGCGCATGACACTTTTGTGATGGTCACAGATGGTTTTACCGATCAGATCGGTGGTCGAATCGGTGCGGCCCGTTCGTATGGCAACAAGCGGCTGTCGGACATCATGTCAGCAAACGCGAACAAATCGGTTGCCGAGATCAGCGGAATTCTCAAGGAGGATTTTGATCAATGGCAGGGCAGCCAGATTCGGCGCGATGACCTGACGGTCTTGATATTCAGACCCTAGGAAGACGCTACGCGCGGTAGCTCGTCACGAATTTTCATTTTAATAATAATATTAAAAAATCCGACCCTATTCCGCGAGCCCAGGCGTAAAAATCTCCCACGAAATCACGAGGCTGCTCCACAATATCCCCACGGGGAGGACATCATGAGCATGCATACGGATGGGGTTCGTGTCGATCGGCAGGCGTCTTGCGCATCTCGGGGGCCATCAGTGCTGCCCTTGGCGTTGGCCTTGACGTCAAACAGGATGGGGCTACTGTCTGCGATTGCTTTATCGCTGTGCCTACTCACTGCGACGCTCGCGCAGGCTGCCGATGTGATCAAGATCGGACTGGTGAGCGAAATCACGGGCGTGAATGCCGAGGCGGGCAGCTACGCCGTGAACGGCACCCGGCTCGCCATCGATATGATCAACAAGAATGGCGGCGTGCTGGGCAAGCCGCTGGAATTAGTGGTCGAGGATAATCAATCCACCAATCCGGGCACAGTGCTTTCCTTCTCAAAACTCGGCGGTGACAAAGAGATTGTGGCCATTATCGGGCCGATCAGAAGCACCCAGGTTCAGGCTGCTTCCCCCGCCATTGCGCGGGCAGGGATTCCGGTCATGATCGGTGGCACCGACCCGAGTCTGACCAAGGTGAACAATCCCTGGGTCTTCCGTTGCAGGCCGAACGACAGTTTCTCTTCCCGGGTGATTGCCGACTTTGGCGTGAATACGCTCAAAGGAAAGAAATGGGCCATCGTGCATTCCACCGACACCTTCGGATCGGGCGGCAAGAAATCACTTGAAGATGAACTTAAAAATCTCGGCGTCACGCCGGTGCTGGTGCAGGGTTACACCAATAACACGCAGGATTTCACGCCTGTGGTCCTGGCGATAAAAAAATCTGGCGCCGAGGTGATCGGCAGCTACATGACCAATTCCACGGATGTGGGCATCTTCGCCAAGCAGCTCAAACAGCTGGGGGTGTCGGTGGCCTGGATTGGCTCGGCCTCCATCACGACTGACACCGCCATCAAGCTGGCGGGCGAGGCGCTGCATGGCACCTACGGGGTTGCAGATTTCAGTCCCGATGCCAACGAGGCTGCTAAATCTTTCGCCGCAGCCTACCGCAGCCGTCACAAACTCGAGCCGGATGTGTACTCAAGCTGGGCTTTTGATGCCACCCATGTGATTGCGCAAGCGATCATCGCGTCCAAGAGCACGCGTCCCGACGATATCCGCAAAGGCATTCTCGGGCTGCGCGAGTACAAGGGAGTCGAAGGCAACTTCCGTTTCAACGAGGCGGGCGATGGTCTTTCAGGTTACAACGTGCTGCGCAATGACAAAGGCAAGCTCGCGTTCATCAAGCACATCGAATTCCCGCGTTGACTAATCCAGTGTTGTCGATCGCCATGACCACTGGGATCATCGCAAAGCGCGCTGCCGGGTCTGCGGAGGCTGCGTGGATCTGACCAACAACCTTCAGGTGCTGTTTCAAGGACTGGCACTGGGGAGTATCTACGCCCTGGTGGCGCTGGGCTTTGTGCTAATCATCCGTGCTGCCAATGTGGTGAATTTCGCGCAGGGCGATTTTGCAATGGTGGGTGCCTATCTGATGCTGGCCGCGCTCAGCGCATTGATGCCCTATTGGCTGGCTTTCCTTGTCGCCATGCTCGCCATGGGCGTATTTGGCTGGCTGTTCAATATCGGCGTGTATTACCCCTTGCGGCATCGATCTTTTTTGCCAGTACTGATATCGACGCTGGGGGCATCGATCTTTTTGCAGAATCTCACGCTGGCAGTCGCCGGGGCGCAGCCTCGACCTTTGCCCAAGCTGCTGGATTTCGATGGTGTCCATATCGCGGGTGTTTTTTTGGATAGCCAGTATTTGGTCATTCTCGTCGTCACAGCGGCCTGCGTCGGTTTTCAGTATTTCATTTTCGAGCACACGCTGCTGGGGAAAAAATTGCAAGCCACGTCGCAAGACAAGGACATGGCCAGGCTGTTAGGCATACCGGTCGCCCGCATGATTGCCATTACCTTCATGTATAGCGCGGCACTGGGCGGGCTTGCCGGGATTCTGGTAGCACCCATCCTGTTTGTCTCGATCGGCATGGGATCCCTGATTGCCTTGAAGGCTTTTGCCGCCACCATCGTCGGCGGCTTTGGTGATGTCAAAGGCGCGATTGTGGGCGGACTCTTCATTGGCATTGTCGAGTGCTTTGCCGCTTACCATATTTCAGTCCCGTACAAGGATGCCTACGCGTTCCTGATGCTGCTGGTCATTTTGATCGTCCGTCCACAGGGATTGTTCGGCGAAAAAATCTCGGAGAAGGCATGATCCTGCGCACATCGCAGCGGCCACTGGCGCAAGGCAAGATTAGTCTGCCCGTGATCGGTTTGATCACAGCGCTCATGCTGGGGTTCTTGCCTTGGTGGCTGAGCTTGAGTCCGTTTGTCTTGTCGATGCTGATGCAGACGGTGACCTACAGCATTGCGGTTCTGGGGATGGTGGTGGTGCTGGGTTATACCGGTCAGATCAATCTAGGGCAGGCAGCATTCTTCGGTCTGGGTGCGTACAGCGTGGCGCTGGGCACCACGGTGCACGGCATGGGCTTCTGGCCGGCACTGGCCTTGGGCGTGTTGATCGCTGCAATTGCTGGTGCTGTGCTTGGCATGACCACCCTGCGTCTCGGGGGTCATTATCTGGCGATGATTACCATCAGTTTTCAGCAGATATTTGATCTGGTCGCGGTCAATTGGATCGAACTCACTCATGGCCCCGATGGGATCGCCGGAATCGGTCGTCCGCAGCTGGGAAATCTGGTGCTGACCGACGACCGGGCCTACCTCAGCTTGTGCTTCGCCATGCTGATTGTGCTCTTGATATTCGTGGCCTGGCTGCCCGGGACGCGCTGGGGCAGGGCCATGTGCAGCGTGCGCGAGAACGAGCTGGCAGCGGATGTGGTGGGTGTGCCCACGATGCGTACCAAGGTCGGATCGTTCACGCTGTGTGCGATGCTGGGCGCCATCGGTGGAGGATTGTATGCGGCAGGATTTGCCTACATCAGTCCGGACAATTTCAATTTCAGTCGAGCGGTGGAATTTTTGTCGATGGTGTTGCTGGGTGGTGCGCAGTCTCCTATCGGGGGCGTGATCGGCACTACCCTGTTGATCCTGCTGCCCGAATGGCTCAAGGAAATGCCGAAGTCCTTGCAGTTCATCAAAGATATTTATCTGGTGATTTACGGTCTCGCCGTCATTCTGATCATGATATTTATGCCGCAGGGAATATGGGGTCTGCTGCGATCCCGGTTCAGGCCAACTGTAATAGCACCTCCTGCGGCAGCGGCGTTAAGCTTGGGTGGCGAGTCGTTGGGGGATGACGCGCTGCTGCAGTTGTCTGGATTAAGCAAGCATTTCGGTGGTCTGCGTGCGGTAGATGGTTTAGACATGGTGGTCCGACGCGGCACCATACACGCGCTGATTGGTCCGAATGGCTCCGGCAAGACGACCACCCTTAATGTCGCCAGTGGTCTGTACCGACCTACGGCGGGCAGCATTCATATCGCCGGCGTGGACATCACCAGCGCGGCACCTCACCAGCGTGCTGCACAAGGCATGGGCCGCACGTTCCAGAACATTCGATTGTTTCCTCAGTTAAGCGTGCTGGAGAACGTGATCATCGGCGCGCAGCGGGCGGGTAATCCAACGGATCGCGGCGAAATCGCGCTGCGGGCACGCGCGCTTGCAGCGCTCGATTTCGTGGGGCTGCGCGACAAATTCGCCGACCAGGCCAGTCTGCTGCCGTATGGGCATCAGCGCTTGGTCGAAATAGCGCGCACGCTTGCGGGTCATCCCCGACTGTTGTTGCTTGACGAGCCGGCTGCCGGTCTGAACCAGACCGAAAAGAGCGAGATGATGCAGTTGCTGCGTCGTCTGCGCGACCAGTACGGTCTGACGATTCTGCTGATAGATCATGACATGCGGCTGGTCGAGGGGGTATCAGATGTGATCACGGTACTTAATTTCGGCAAAAAAATTGCCGAAGGACCTCCGAACGAGGTATTGCATGATTCTGCCGTGATTGCCGCGTATCTGGGAGATGCCGATGCCCTTGCTTGAACTGAGAAATGTGTCGAGCAGCTACGGGGCTGTGCCGGTATTGCGCGAGGTATCGTTGTCCGTGGAGGCGGGGGAAATTGTCACCTTGCTCGGCGCGAATGGTGCAGGAAAGACGACCGCCCTGCGCACGATTTCCGGCTTGCTGCATCCGGATGCAGGTGAGATCTGGTTTGAAGGCGAGCCCGTGCACACGCTCTCACCGGAGCAGATCGTGCGTCGAAGCGTGGTGCATGTTCCCGAGGGTCGACGCATCTTCCCTGGTCTGACGGTCCGAGAAAATCTGCTCATGGGCGCCTCGAATCGCGGAGGTGTCAGTCGCCGTCAAATGGAGACTGAGGCTGATACGATGTTTGATCTTTTTCCGGAAATCCGCGCCTTTGAGCACAGTTTGGGCTGGACGCTTTCCGGTGGCCAGCAGCAGATGCTGGCCGTGGCACGGGGCCTGATGGGGCAGCCAAAGCTCTTGCTGCTGGATGAGCCCTCGCTCGGACTGGCGCCTGTGATAGTTCAGAACCTCTTCGCTGCCATCCGTCAGGTTCACCAACGCGGCATGACCATTCTGCTGGTCGAGCAAAATGCGCACATGGCGCTGTCAGTGGCAAGCCGTGGCTATGTGCTGGATACAGGGCGCATTACAGTGGCTGGCTCGCCAGCAGAATTGAAGAATAATGATGAGGTACGCAATGCCTATCTGGGTGGGCATCACTGATGATTTGCTGCACGAGGGAATCATCCCAGAGATTGCCTGCAGGTTTTTATAACGACACTACTCTGTTCGAGGTTCCTCATGTCAGCTCAATTACTCCCCACTCCCTCTGCAAGTGACGCTGTGTGGCAGGCCAAGGTGCATCTGGCAGCGGCGCTGCGGCTTGCAGTACTCGATGGCCTGGAAGAGGGCATCGACAATCATTTCACCATGATCGTGCCTGGCAAGACCGACCACTATCTGCTCTTGCCTTATGGCCTGCACTGGTCAGAGGCGCGAGCCAGTGACATCCTCGTCTTCAACGATGCGGGAGAAACCCTTGAGGGTGAAGGTGTGGTAGAACTCTCGGCGCAGTGCATCCATGCGCCCCTGCATCGTCTTACCGGCGCCAGGGTGGTACTTCACACCCACCAGCCCTGGGCGACTGCGTTGAACATGCTCCAGAATAATCGCTTGCTGCCGGCCAGCCAGACGGCCGCATTTTTTCATGATCGAATCGCCTATGACGATCATTATCAAGGACTTGCCAAAACCATGGCAGAAGGCGAACGATTGGCCGGGCTTTTGCAAAACAAGCAGGTCATGTTCCTGAAAAATCATGGCGTCATCACGGTAGGCGACACCGTCGCGCAAGCCTACAGACGTTTGTACAAGCTCGAAAAAGCCTGTCAGACTCAGGTGCTTGCGATGAGCAGCGGACAGCCGCTCGAGATCATGAGCGACTCAGTCATTGCGCAAGTGCTGCAGCGCGCGCCGGAAGACAGGCACCCGATTCGCGAGAGAGAGCGTCTGTACTTCGAAGCCATGATGCGGGTGCTCGATAGGGTCAATCCAGGTTATGCAGAATAAAAACCTCTCGCGTCATCTCGGTGGCGGTGTCAGGGCCGCCTGGGCAGTGATCTCCTTGCTTTGCGGCGCGCATATTGCACGGGCGACCAAACGCGTTTTCCAGCTGCTGATGGTCTTGCTGGCAGCCTGTGCCAGTCATCAGTCATGGGCGTCGGATTGCCAGCCGCTGACCACGGAGGAGGTCTTGCAGGCGGAAAATCTGCGCCTGTCCTCGCAGATGAAGAACGACTTGGAGACCTTGTCTGGGTTGTTGGATGAGCAGCTGGTGTATGTGCGCAATAGCGGGGTCGTGGATAGCAAAGTGTCCTATCTTGAGTCTTTGCGCCGCGGGGAAACCGTGTATGACTTAATCGAGCACACAAACCATGCAGTGCGGCTTTATGGGTGTGTCGCCATCTTGTCGGGACAGGGACGCTACGATGTACGCATCGCTGACAAGTCGCTGACATTGATGTTGCGCTATCACAGCCTATGGCAGAAAAAACAGGCCAAGCTGAGTTTCGTGTCATGGCAGGCGACCCGCGTGCCACCCTGATACCTCATCTCCTAGCACCTATTTCGTTAGGTCGCTGGCGGCATTGTCGCCTTGCCATCACCCCAGCGAGATAGATGGTTCTTGGTGCTGCTGGCGTCGCCGGGAATCCGCCCATCTTCGTCGAGTCATCGCGCTGGGGCCCAGCTCGCTCATTGCGCAGCGATAGTGCTGGCTCCCGTGCTGAGACGCACGCCTTCCTGACGTATCCGGGTCAGCAAATAGCACGACCGTTCTGCTAGAATGAACACGAGGAGTCGCCTCGGCTACGCCCGGCGCTTGTCACGATAGACAACAAGTTCAGGGCCCGGTAGGCCGGCAGCGCTGTTCGCATCCCGCAAAACAAGTACAACAAGGAGACAGGCCCATGCGCCCCTACATTGAATTCATCGTCCGCTTTCGCTGGGCAGTGCTTGCCGCAGTGCTGGTGGCCACGGTCTTTTTGTTTTTCCGCGGCCAGACGCTGACGGTCATCATCGATCCCAACAATATCGTACCGCGCTCCCATCCCTTTGTTGCCACCACCTTGAAGGTCGAAGAGGTCTTCGGTTCGCGCTATGTCGGTGTGATCGGCATAACGCCCAAAGATGGCGACGTGTTCAACCCGAAGGTACTTGAAAAAGTCCAACGCATCACGGGCAAGCTGCGCGAAACGCCTCGCGTGGTGAAAGCCAACTTGCTCTCAGTCTCTGCGCGACGGGCGAAAGATATCCGAGGAACGGACGAGGGCATGGAAGTTCGCCAGATGATGACGGGTGTACCAGCCACGACCGAGCAGATGGACGCATTGAAGGATGCACTCCAGCGCAATCCTGCGTACATGAACTCCGTAGTCTCGGCCGACTTCAAGACCATCACGGTGCTGGCCGAGGTACGTGACGCGACGCCCGCCGAACTCAAGGAGGGCAAAGGCGGGTTCAGCTTTGTCAATAAAAAAATCGAAGAGATTGTCGATGTCGAGCGCGATGAATCGGTGGACATTGCGGTGACAGGTTATCCGGCCTTTCTGGCCTTGCTTGAGCAATTCTCCGGGCGAGGCGGGATTCTGCTGTTGATCGCCATCGGTATCATCGGGGTCATTCACTATGAAGCCTTCCGAACCATGCAGGGCCTGATTTTGCCGCTGGTGACGCCGATCGTGGCGGTCATCTGGGGCAAAGGCTTCATGGGGCTGGCCGGAGTGCCGCTGGATATCTTCAACATGTCAACGCCCATCCTGATTCTTGCCGTGGGTGCGGGACATGCGGTGCAGATGCTCAAGCGCTACTACGAAGAATACAACCGCCTGCGCGAGGATCCGGATCTCTCGCCACGAGAAGCCAACCGCCTGGCCGTGATTGAATCGATCGTGAAAATCGGTCCCGTGATGCTGACCGCGGGTCTAGTGGCTGCCGCAGGATTCCTGTCGCTGATGATCTTTGACATCGTGTCGATCCGCGTCTTCGGAATTTTTGCGGGTATCGGCATTCTGTCGGTACTGGCCATTGAGATGACCTTTATCCCCGCCTTGCGTGCAGTACTGCCACCACCGGGCGAGAAAGAAGCGCGGATGGAACGCGAAGAGCGCTTCTGGGATCGGATCACCGGCTACTATGCCGATCTGATGCTGGGACCACAACGTGCGCGCATCTTCATGGTTACCGGGGTCATCATCGCGGTCGCGGTAGCCGGCATGACGCAACTGAAAATCGAGAGCGCGCTGAAGAAATATTTTGATCCCGACCTGCCGCTCATGGTATCTGACAAAAAGCTCAATCAACGCATGGCCGGCACCAACAACATCTATCTGCTGATCGAGGGCGACCAGCCCGATGCCATCAAGGACCCGGCGGTACTCAAGGCCATGGATGAATTGCAGACCTTCGTGTCTGGCCAGCCCAACGTCGGCAAAGTGATATCGATTGCGGAATTTATCAAGCGCATGAACCAGTCCATGAATGCGGACAAGCCTGAGTTTTTCCGCATTCCTGATAAGCAGGCCACCGTGGCGGAGTATCTGTTGCTCTATTCGATGTCGGGCGAGCCAGGCGATTTTGACCCCTACGTCGATTACGACTACAAAATGGCCAATATGGTGATCTTCACCCACAGCGACAGTACCGCAGATCTGCATGTGCTCTGGCGCGAGATACAAGGTTTTGTCGCGCAGAAGTTCCCGCCCAACATACGGGTGAATATTGGCGGCAGCGTGGCACAGAGCGCGGCGATCACCGAGGTGATTGTCAAAGACAAGATACTTAACGTGATGCAGATCGCCAGCGTGGTATTCATCGCCGCTGCGCTGGTTTTCCGCTCGATGATTGCCGGTGTGCTGGTGGTCACGCCGTTGCTGCTTTCGGTGCTGGTGAACATGGGCTTGATGGGATGGCTCGGCATGCGTCTGAATGTGCCAACTGCGCTGACCTCGGCACTGGCCATTGGTATCGGAGCTGATTACGCGATTTACATGCTATTCCGGCTGCGCGAAGAGATTGCGCGTGGCACGGATGTCGATGCTGCGTTCCGCAAGGTGCTCAAAACAGCGGGTAAGGCCTGCCTGTTCGTGGCCTCGGCTGTGGCCGGCGGTTATGCGGTCCAGGCGGGCTCGCGTGGCTACTACCCGCACACCTGGAATGCGATCCTGATCGGCACCGCGATGGTGGTCAGCGTGACCGCTGCCCTAACGGTCATGCCAGCCCTGGTACTCAAATTCCGACCCACATTTATTTTCAACGGAGCTAACGTGAACGCGACATCCGGAAACAAACGCCCAGGATTGGCCTTCATCGCCGCACTCGGTCTCGGCACCTTGCTGATGAGCGCCCTGCCCAACAATGCCTGGGCCCTGACGGCCGTCGAGATCATGGAAAAGAACTTCGTTGTCGGCAAGTATGCGGATTCGACCTCGGAGAGCACAATGACGCTCACGAACAAGGCCGGTCAAAAGCGCGTACGAAAGACTTTCGGCACCAGCAAGCTGGAGCCCAATGGCATTGACAACAAGCGCATGACACGGTTTCTCGAACCGACCGATGTCAAGGGAACGGTCTCGCTATTAGTGGAGCACTCGGATAAGGATGACGATATCTGGATCTATCTGCCCAGTGTGAAGAAAGTGCGTCGCCTGATTTCATCGAACAAGAAAGACAGTTTCGTCGGCACCGATTTCTCGTATGGCGATGTGATTGGTCACAAGGTCAAAGAATGGAATCACACGCTGGTCAAGGAAGAAGAGGTCGATGGCGCCGCTTGCTATCTGATCGAATCTACACCGAGAGACGCGACGATCAAGACCAACACCGGTTACTCCAAGCGCCTCATCTGGGTTCAAAAAGATAATTTCGTCACCGTGAAAGCGGTTGCCTACGATGAGGCTGGCGAGCTTCTGAAAGAGGCGCGCTACAGTCACTACAAGGAAGTTGATCCGGTAAAGAAAAAATGGCAGGCCGGTATCCTTGAGGCGCGCAACCTGCAAACCGGGCACAGCACCGTCATTACCATTGACAACTTTAAGGTCAATGTCGGCGTGAAGGATGATTACTTCACGACGCGTTATATGGAACAACAATAATGCCGATCCCTGCCTCACTCCGCTCGACTGACCTCATGTGCGAAGTCCTGTCGGGCAGAGTGCGGGTCTGTTTGCCGGGATTGTTGCTGAGCCTGTCGATGGGTTTGTCGATGGGCGGTGCCCATGCTCAGACAACAACACAGACGACAGCCCCCGCCACTCAACAAGCAAGCGCAACCACGGAGTCGGACGCGCCATCGCCGGACATGGTGCCGCCCGAGGCGGCTGTCGATGCTCGCCCGGCGGCGCTCAAGACACTCAACGCGCTCGGGCTGACTGGATCACTTCGCGGTGGTTACTGGTCTTCCAACCGATTGTTTGATGATCGCTCCCATATCGGCACCGCATCGACCTGGCTGCGCATGGACAAGCGTCTGGACAATCAATTGGGTATCTACGCTGAAGTCTTTGGTGCACGTGAAGATATGCGCAGCGACGGCAACGATGTTGCCCGCGTGCGAGAGGCGTATCTGGATGGGCGCGTTGGCGCGCTGGATTTCCGCCTTGGTAAACAAATCATTGCCTGGGGTCGCGCTGACCGCCTGAACCCGACTGACAACCTCACCCCGCGCGATGCGCGCCTACTGGCCGCAGACATCGACGAGGACCGCTTCGGATCGCTGGCCGCAAAAACGTCGTGGAATCTTGATGCGAACACCAGCCTGATCGGCGTATGGTTGCCCGAATTCCGCCCGAACCGGATTTATCTTCGGCCAGGCTTGTCGGAGCAGATTCCGAACAGCTCGCGCAACTGGGCCCTGAAACTAGATCAGTCGGGCAAGGCGATTGATTGGTCGGTTTCGTACTACGACGGCCATGACCTCACCGGGGACCTCAGTGCCGACCTAATAATCAGACACTATCGTACACGCGTTATTGGCGCTGACATTGCGACCACGCGCGGCGCATGGCGCTTTGCGCTCGAGTCGGCCTATACGCACACTGAAGATCCCGATGGAACGATCGCTTACGTCAAAAACCCTTTCGTCTACACCGTGCTCGGCATCGAGAGGGATTTTGGCGACAACACGAGCGGCATTGTGCAACTCTTCAACCGTCGCGTCATGCATTACCAGACGCCCCCCGCAGCTGAGCAGCAGCATGCGATTCTGACTTCTCAGCTCGATCAACAGCAAAACGGCTTGAGTCTGCGTCTTGCAAAAAAATGGCTGAACGAGACGTTGGAAACCGAGGTGTCCGGCGTGACGCTATTGGAAAGACGTGGCTACCTCATCCGTCCACGGCTGATCTATGCATGGAGCGATCAGGTGAAAGTACTGGCGGGCTATGAGCATTTTGATGGCAGCAACAGTACCTTATATGGTCTGCTGAGACGAAATCGCTTGTTGTTCACCGAGCTGCGGTTTTTTTTCTGAACAAGGCCGGAATCTTCTCTTTGCTGAAGGATAGTCACTCCATCGTGTGATCTCCGGGGGGTATTCATCGAAGGTTTTTCAGAAGCGCTCTCTCTTTAGGATGCACGCGGCCTTGCCAATACCTTGCCGTACGTCTGTACTGCCCGCGGTATTGTGACTTTGTCATCGAGCTCACAAGACAGCTTATTAAAGCCCTTGTTTGAAGAAGCCGTCATCGTCGGTCAGGGTCGTGATCCCTAATAGTTTAATTTTCATTTCAGGCATCTTGTCTGAGTCAAAATTTCCGTAAATCCACCCATCTGTGCCGTCAGTTTCAAATATCACGGATCCTTTTTTCCAGGTTTGAAGCGATTCGTCCAACCTTAGTTTCAGCTTGAATGCCACCACCAGCGACGACAGATCGATCTCGTCGATATTTTCCTGAAAGTCAGTAATCGTTTTTTCATAAGTAATATTTTTGTTTGATAGTTCAGGTACCCCGAATATTTTAAAGCTGTCAGCGCCAGCGCCTCCAGAGATCATGTCATTACCAGATCCAAAATAAAAGGTATCGTCACCGTCGCCACCTGCGATGCTGTCATTACCAGCATTTCCGTAAATTACATCGTCGCGCGATGTTCCGGTGATGGTGTCATCACCCGATGTGCCTGGTATCAGATACTGCGTGTAATCCAAATTCAGGTTTAATGCATCTACATCAATTGACCAGGGGGTCGCCGTAGTCAGGTAGTCGAGTCCCTGATCTCCGTATACGCCCTCAAGGAGCATCGCTAGTTTTGTGGCGCCAGTCTTTACGTCCTTAATGGTCAAAATTAAATTATCCGAGATACGCTCAGTCTCTGCATAAATTGAGACAAAGCTTGATTTTTTTATCAGTGACATGTCGATGGTGACATTATCGCCAGAGTTAAAATTTCTGAGCACATAGGCACCCGAGAATGACTTGAGTGTCAATGTGAAATCTTCATCTTGCCCTGCTTTTCCACTAAAAACTTTTGCTTTCATGCTCAATTCCCCAAAAATCTTGAACTCGCTAGAGTGTATCAAACCCACCACGGCTGTCAGGCGATCAGCAGGTCTTTCAGTTCGTTCTCACCCAGAATATCAAAAGGCAGTTCCAAACCAACAAGCAGGTTATTGAAGCGTTCATCCATCGTGAGCAGAGCGACGATAGGGTCATAAGTGCTGATACCGCGTTGGTCGACAATCCCCACCAACGCAGAGCGTCTCTGGTTGGTCAGTTTGCCGTCATAAGGTAAAGCTGATCACGGTCAGATCATCCCGACGTTTTTGCTCGCCTCGCCAGAGATCGAATTCTTCTTTCATTCGGTCGGTAATTTTTTCAGCCGAACAATTGGCCAG
>OMID01000112.1 GCA_900299005.1 Oxalobacteraceae bacterium | reverse complement strand
TACTTTGTCGGCCAGAGCTTGGCTTCTGAGCTTGACGGCTTGGCGACAGTGCCGCAGACAGTACAAACGTACGGCAAGGTCGTGGCCGCACCGTAAGCGACCTCATGAGACAGGGCCTTATTTCTACACCCGCCACAGAGGCTTGGCCTCGCGAGACGCTGAAACGCCAATTTATGACGAGCCAGCATCGCTTTTCGATGCGAGAACCTGCCAAATCGAAAGCTTGACGCTATTTCCCCAAGGAGAAATCTTGCGGTGTTTAATTAATCAGGGCTAACCAAGCTTCTGTTTCAACAATTCAGTCAGCTGGGCCGGATTCGCTTTGCCTTTGGACGCTTTCATTGCCTGACCGATGAGCGCGTTGAATGCCTTCTCTTTTCCGGCCTTGTATTCCTCGACCGACTTGGCATTCGTGGCGAGCACTTCATTCACAATCTGCTCCAGTGCGCCGGTATCGGAGATCTGTTTCAAACCTTTGGATTCAATGAGGTCGTCTGCAAGCGACGCCGACAACGATCTGGCTTCCCACATCGCCGCAAACACTTCTTTGGCAATCTTGTTCGAAATTGTGCCATCTGAAATTCGCTGTAACAGGAGCGATAATTGCCCTGCACTGACCGGTGATTCGCTGATGTCAATCCCTTCACGGTTCAGCGTCGAGGCCACATCACCCATCATCCAGTTCGCCGCAGGCTTGGCCTGTGCTTTGCCAGCCGCTGCTACGATGGCCTCAAAGTAAGCGGCCATGCCCTTGGATTGCGTGAGCACCATTGCATCGTACTCGGGTAAGCCGTAGTCTTTGACAAAGCGTTCCCGCATGGCGCCGGGCAGTTCGGGCAGGGACGCCTTGACGCGGTCTATCCATTCCTGCGCAATGACCAGTGGCGGCAGGTCAGGATCGGGGAAGTAGCGATAATCCATCGCATCTTCCTTGCTGCGCATCGAGCGAGTTTCTTTTCTGTCTGGATCGTATAACCGGGTTTCCTGAACGACGATGCCACCATCTTCGATCAGTTCGATCTGACGACGTACCTCGTAATTGATCGCTTCTTCGAGAAAGCGGAAAGAATTCAGATTTTTGATCTCACAACGCGTGCCGAATTCTTTCTGCCCGACCGGTCGCACCGATACATTCGCATCGCAGCGGAACGAACCTTCCTGCATGTTGCCATCGCAAACACCTAGCCATACGACGAGTGCGTGTAGTGCCTTAGCGTAGGCAACGGCCTCAGCGGCGCTGCGCATGTCGGGCTCGGTAACGATCTCCAGCAGTGGTGTGCCTGCGCGGTTGAGGTCAATGCCGGTCATGCCGTGATAGTCCTCATGCAGTGATTTACCGGCATCTTCTTCCAGATGTGCGCGGGTCAGGTGCACCGTTTTCATCTCGGCTTTGCCGTCTTTTTCGACAGCAAAGCTGATGGTGCCGCCCTGAACCACAGGAATCTCGAATTGGCTGATCTGATACCCCTTGGGCAGGTCAGGGTAAAAGTAATTTTTGCGCGCGAATACGGAGATGGGTGCGATCCTTGCGCCAATGGCCAGACCCAACTGAATCGCGCGTTCGACAGCACCTTTATTGAGCACTGGCAGCACGCCCGGCAGGGCCAGATCCACCGGGCAGGCCTGAGTGTTGGGTTCGGCGCCAAAGGCGATTGGTGCGCCACTAAAAATTTTTGATTGGGTAGTGAGCTGCGCATGCGTCTCCATCCCGATCACGACTTCCCATTGCATGATGCGTTTCCTTGTCAGATTCTGTGCGACTCGTTCGCTCAGTGAGAGGGTGGACGGCGCGTGTGCCAGTCGGTGGCCGTCTGAAACTGATGCGCAATGTTCAGCAGCCTCGCTTCACTAAAATAATTGCCGATCATTTGCAGCCCCACCGGACGGCGGGCATTTTTCTCGCCTTGACCGAATCCTATCGGTATTGACATGCCCGGTAATCCGGCAAGACTGGTCGACAATGTGTAGATATCTGCGAGGTAGTTAGCAACAGGATCGTTCACCTTGGCGCCCAGATCCCATGCCACAGTGGGCGCTACAGGCCCCATGATCACATCGCACTGCGTGAAGGCCTGCTGAAAGTCTTGTGCGATCAGGCGGCGAATCTTTTGTGCCTGGAGATAGTAGGCATCGTAATAACCGTGCGAGAGCACATAGGCACCGACCAGAATGCGGCGTTTCACTTCATCGCCAAAGCCTTCGGAGCGTGTCTTGCGATACATGTCGGCCAGATCAGTGTAATCCTTTGCACGATAGCCGTAGCGCACGCCATCAAAACGTGACAAGTTCGACGAGGCCTCCGCCGGTGCGATCACGTAATAAACGGGAATGGACAGTGCAGTTTTGGGGAGTGAAATTTCGACCAGCGTTGCCCCCAGTTTTTCATATTCGTAAAGGGCACTGCGAACTGCCAGATCGACATCGTGGGAGAGGCCTTCGCCGAAATATTCTTTGGGAACGCCGATCTTCAGACCCGTGATGCTGTCATTGAGGTGTTGTGTGAAATCTTCGGGCTCACGCTCGATGGAAGTGGCGTCGCGGGCATCAAAACCTGCCATCGCAGTGAGCAGTAAGGCGCAGTCGTGGGCCGTCCATGCCATCGGGCCACCCTGATCCAGAGAAGATGCAAAGGCAATCATGCCGTAACGCGACACGCGCCCATAGGTGGGTTTGATGCCAGTGATGCCGCACAAGGCCGCGGGCTGCCGAATCGAGCCGCCGGTATCGGTACCGGTGGCGGCTGGCGTCAATCCGCCAGCAACGGCGGCCGCAGAACCCCCCGATGACCCGCCGGGCACGGCTGTCAGATCCCATGGATTTTTGACAGCGCCAAAAAACGAGTTCTCGTTCGATGAGCCCATAGCGAATTCATCGCAGTTCAGTTTTCCAAGTGTGACCATGCCTGCTCTGCGGAACTGTTCCACGACAGCCGCATCAAACGGGCTGTTGTAGCCGGCTAGCATTTTTGAGCCCGCCGTCGATGGCCATCCGCAGGTGACGAAAATATCTTTGTGCGCAAGGGGTATGCCAGTCAGTGCGGTCGTATCGCCATGAGCGATGCGCGCATCAGCGTCTTTGGCCTGCTCCAGCGTCAGCTCGGGATTCACGCTGGTGAAAGCGTTCAGCGGGCTGGAGGCTATGCGATCCAGATAAAGCTGCGCTAGCTCGGTAGCGGAGATTTGCTTGTTCTTCAGCTGTGCTGAAAGTTCGGTAAGTGTGAGTGTGTGCATTCAGTGATGAGCGGGTGAGCCGTTGGTGTGCAGCGCTGAGAAGCCATGGGCACGCAGCTTCTGACGTTTTATTCGATGACCTTGGGTACCAGATACAGTCCGTCCTGAACGGCAGGTGCTGGTGTCTGGTATGCGTCGCGATGATTGAACTCGCTGACCACATCCTCGCGCAACCGCAGCGAGAGCTTGTCGCTCCAGGCGGCGACAGGATGCGAGAGCGGAGTGACGCCGCTGGTATCAACAGCTTTCATTTGCTCGACCAGTGAAAAAATGCTGTTGAGCTTGTCAAGCGCGTCAGCAGCCTGCTGTTCGTTTAACTCAAGCTGGGCCAGCTTCGAGAGGCGGGCGATATCGTTCAGGGACAGTGACATGGGGCATGCGCGCAGAGTTTGCGCTGGTCAGGGATCAAAAAATGGAAAATTGAATAAGCGCCGGGTTTCGCGGAAGAAAAGACATCGAACCGTTTCACTTTTTGGCGTTTCTGAGGGCCAATTTGCGAGGAATTATAAGGTAGAATGTTGGGTTAATGGCCGCAAAAGCGCCTGTGGAAAGCTCAAGTACTGCGCTTCGTTGGCAGTTGAGCAAGCGGCGCAGCAGCGGCGACGTATTGGCAATTTTCTGAACCCAGCCACCGTACTCTGGGTGCAAAAGGACACGATTTCATGTTTGGATTCCTGCGTAGTTATTTCTCCAACGATCTCGCGATCGACCTCGGCACGGCGAACACGTTGATCTACGTGCGCGGCCTTGGCATCGTGCTTGATGAGCCCTCGGTGGTGGCTATTCGTCAGCAAGGCGGCCCGAATGCGAAAAAGAACATTCAGGCCGTGGGTAAGGAAGCCAAGCAGATGCTGGGCAAGGTGCCCGGCAACATCGAAGCGATCCGTCCAATGAAAGACGGCGTGATTGCCGATTTCACCGTGACCGAGCAGATGCTCAAGCAGTTTATTCGCATGGTGCACGACACCAAGCTCTTCAAGCCCTCGCCCCGGATCATCATTTGTGTGCCTTGCGGTTCGACTCAGGTTGAGCGCCGCGCGATCCGTGAATCTGCGCTGGGTGCTGGCGCGTCACAAGTTTTCCTGATTGAAGAACCGATGGCCGCTGCGATCGGCGCCGGCCTGCCGGTGTCTGAGGCAACCGGCTCCATGGTGGTCGATATCGGCGGCGGTACCACCGAGGTGGGCATCATCTCGCTGGGCGGCATGGTCTACAAGGGCTCGGTTCGGGTGGGCGGTGACAAGTTCGACGAAGCCATCGTCAATTACATTCGCCGCAACTACGGCATGCTGATCGGTGAACAAACGGCCGAGACCATCAAAAAGCAGATCGGTTCTGCCTTCCCGGGTACCGAAGTGCGAGAAATGGAAGTCAAGGGCCGTAACCTGTCCGAAGGCATTCCCCGCTCATTCACGATCTCGAGCAACGAGGTACTCGAGGCGCTCACTGATCCGTTGAACAGCATCGTATCCGCTGTCAAGAATGCGCTGGAGCAGACACCGCCCGAACTGGGCGCTGACATCGCCGAAAAAGGCATGATGCTGACCGGCGGTGGCGCGCTGCTGCGCGACCTCGATCGTCTGCTCATGGAAGAGACTGGACTGCCGGTGCTGGTGGCAGAAGACCCTCTGACCTGCGTGGTGCGTGGTTCCGGCATGGCGCTGGAGCGCATGGACAAGCTCGGCTCCCTCTTCTCCTACGAGTAAATGGTCGCCGGCCGCTCGCTCATTCCTCGCCGCCGGCCCCACTGTCCTCTTCACCCCGCTGTTCGCCCGCTACCGATGGGCGCCGCCGGCATGGCGGTATGCGATCGGATGGCCGGGTTGGCTGCCGCACCAGCCATCAATTGGTTTAAAGTCTCGCGCTGATGGAATACACACCGCCGCCACTCTTCAAGCAAGGTGCATCGGCTCGCGCCAAGATGCTCATCTTCGCCCTCATCGCGCTGGGGCTGCTGATGGCGGACTCTCACCTGAAAGCCTTGGCCGTTGTCCGGCAGGCCGTTGGGGTCGCACTCTACCCGCTGCAGGTTGTCGCCATGCTGCCGCGTGACGCCTTTTTTGCGACCACCGATTATTTCAGTTCGCTGGCTTCCCTGAAAGTCGAGAACGCGCGTATGAAAGAACAGCAGGTGCTCAATGCGCAGCAGCTGCAGCAGAGCCAGATACTGCTCGCAGAGAATGCCCACCTTCGCAAGCTGCTGGCTGCTTCTGAGCGCCTGACGCTCAAGTCCGTGATGAGCGAAATCCTGTACGACGCGCGCGATCCGTTCTCTCGCAAAGTCATCATCGACCGTGGCTCCAGCCACGGCATCGCAGCCGGCCAGCCCGTGATCGATGATCTCGGCGTTGTCGGCCAGGTGACCCGCGTATTTCCCTTCACTGCCGAAGTTACGCTGCTGACCGACAAGGATCATGCGATCCCGGTGCAGGTGCTGCGCAGCGGCGTGCGCAGTGTGGCTTACGGACGCGGGCAGTCGAACGTGCTTGAACTGCGCTTCATGGCCTCGAACGCCGATATCCAGAAGGGTGACGTGCTGCTGACCTCGGGTATCGACGGCGTGTATCCCTCAGGATTGGCCGTGGCCACCGTGGCATCTGTCGATACCAAGACATCCGATGCCTTTGCGCGCATTCTTTGCCAACCCAGCGCCGGCGTATCCCGCCATCGCCAGCTGCTGGTCTTGCTGGCCGAAGCGAAGGATTTGCCGCCACCACCACCAGAGGCCAATCCCCAGACCGAGCCACGCAAGCGACGCAAAGACCAGGAGACACCATGATCGATCGCGACCACATTCTGCTGCCGGTCAATCCTGCATTCATCGCCTTTAGTCTGGTAGCCGCGTTTTTTCTCAACCTCTTTCCCTGGGGTGCGTGGGGCTGGGTACCCGATTTCGTCGCCATGACGCTGGTTTTCTGGAGCATCTACCAGCCGCGCAAGGTAGGCATCGGCATCGCTTTTCTGATGGGACTGGTGATGGACGTTCATAGCGCCTCACTGTTGGGAGAAAACGCACTGGCCTACACGTTATTGTCGTACTTCGCAATTACGATTCATCGTCGTGTGCTCTGGTTCCGTCCCACGGTGCAGGCCTTGCATGTCTTGCCGCTGCTGGTCGTGATGCAGGTTGTGCAGATGCTGATACAGCTCGCCGTGACCGGCAAGCTGCCGGGCTGGCTGTACTTTGCGCAGAGCATTGTGGCGACCATGATCTGGCCCATCGTCTGCTGGCTGCTGCTGGCGCCGCAGCGACGGGCCGTGGACCGCGACGAAACGCGCCCGATTTGATGCCTGCCCCGCGCATGACATGCTGAAGCCCAGTTACGGCGAGCAATGACCGAGATTAAAGATACCGAACGCGAGCTACAGCTGTTCAGAATGCGGCTGTCGGTGGCCGGCCTTGTCGTTTTCATCTGCTTTGGCCTGCTGATGCTGCGATTCCTGTGGTTGCAGGCGATTCGTCACAGTGAGTATTTCGAGCGCGCCGAGAGCAATCGCATCTCGATTGTGCCGGCCGTGCCCAATCGCGGCCTGATCATCGACCGCAACGGCGTCGTCCTCGCGCGCAACTTCTCCGCGTACACGCTGGAGATCACGCCCGCAAAGATTGACCGCAACCTTGATGCTGTCATCGACGAGCTCTCGCAGTTGGTTGATATTCAGCCCAAAGACCGCAAGCGCTTTCGTCGTCTGATGGAAGAATCAAAGACCTTCGAGAGCCTACCGATTCGCACTCGCTTGAGCGACGAGGAAGTCGCGCGATTTGCAGCGCAGCGATATCGCTTCCCCGGCGTCGATATTCAGGCACGTCTATTTCGACAGTATCCGCTCGGCCAGACCGCATCGCACATGATCGGTTACATCGGGCGGGTGAACAAGGCTGAAGCAGAGCGTCTGGAAGCCAGTGACGACGGCGCGAACTACCGTGGCACCGAATATATTGGCAAGGAGGGGCTGGAAAAAAGCTACGAGAAGGAACTGCACGGTGTTACCGGGTATGACGAGATCGAGGTCTCGGCTGGTGGACGCGCAGTTCGCAATTTGTCGCGCACCGCGCCCACAGCGGGCAACAATCTGATTTTGTCGGTGGATATCGAGCTCCAGAAGATCATTGAAAAGGCATTTGGCGATCGCCGCGGCGCGCTGGTTGCGATTGAACCCGAGACGGGCGACATTCTCGCCTATGTGTCCATGCCCACCTTCGACCCCAACTTGTTTGTCGAAGGTATTGATGCGAAAAGCTGGGAAGAACTTAACACCTCGCTCGATAAGCCGCTACTGAACCGCCCGCTGATCGGCAGCTATCCTCCGGGGTCGACCTTCAAGCCCTACATGGCCCTGGCCTCGCTCGAGCTTGGCAAACGTACGCCGGAGCAGGCTATTTCCGACCCGGGATTTTTCTGGTTCGGCAATAACAAATTCCGAGATGACAAAGAAGGTGGGCATGGTCGCGTCGACATGTACAAATCCATCGTTCAGAGCTGCAATACCTACTACTACAACCTCGCGAATGATCTGGGCATCGACGCGATCCATGATTTCATGAAGCCTTTCGGCTTTGGTCAGCTGACCGGCATTGATCTCGAAAACGAACGTCGAGGCGTGCTGCCCTCAGCAGAGTGGAAGCGCAGTACCTACAAGCGTCCCGAACAACAGAAATGGTATGCCGGCGAAACGATCTCAGTGGGTATCGGCCAAGGCTACAACTCATTTACGCCGCTTCAGCTTGCGCATGCTGTCGCCAATCTTTCCAACAACGGCGTCGTCATGAAGCCCCACCTCGTGAAGATGGTGGAAAACGGCACGAACAAGTCCCGCAAGCTGACGGTGCCCAAAGAGAGTTACCGGATACCGCTGAAGCAGGATCACATTGATTTTGTCAAACAAGCGATGATCGGCGTGACCAAGGAAGGCACCTCGGCGCGATCGTTTGCCAATGCGCCTTACCTCTCCGGGGGCAAAACTGGCACCGCACAGGCAGCGGCGATGAGCAGGAGCGTAAAATACGACGCCAATAAAATCGCCGAGCGTTTGCGCGACCATTCGCTCTACATTGCATTTGCGCCGGCCGACAAACCGAAGATTGCGCTTGCAGTCATTGTAGAAAACGCGGGTTTCGGTGCCGCCGCCGCCGCGCCCATCGCTCGAATGGCCATCGACTACTACCTGCTGGGCAAGCGGCCGGACGAGCCACCGAAGTCGGCCAAGCCGGCCGACGCGACGGCCGCAGCGCCCGGTGTGACCACGCCGGCGGCGCCACCTCAGTCGGTAGTATCGACACCCAATCCACCAGCGGGCGCGAAACCGGGGATCTCCGCCGCGCCCCCAGGCGCGCCGACGCCTGCGGCACCGACAACGCTTGCTGCGCCGACGACCCCGGCGCCACCCAAGCCGGCCCCTGGCCCCGCTGTCCCGGCAGCGGCAGTGCCAACTGTGCCTTCAGGGTCCTCCACTAACAAAACCTCGAACGGGCCAGCACCCGCCACCACGAGCAAGCCAAGCGGCAATCCGGCTTCGTCCAATGCATCGACAGGGAGCGCACAATGATCGCAGGCGTACAGGCAGGTCGCTATCCGGTGCTGGACACCGTGCGGCGTCGCTTCTTCATTTTCGACCGTTCGCTGACCATCATTCTCGGCCTGATTCTTTTGCTGGGATGTCTTGCAGTGTCGTCGGCGGCTATGGATTTTCCCGGGCGTTTCGAGGGCCATTTGCGCAACATCGCCGTCGGCATTGGCGTGATGTGGGTGGCCGCCATGATCCCGCCACAAAAACTGATGCGCTTTGCAGTACCCATTTATGTGCTTGGGCTCGCCTTATTGGTTGGTGTGGCACTGTTCGGCTTGATCAAGAATGGAGCGAGACGATGGCTGAATATTGGCGTAATTATTCAGCCTTCCGAGATCATGAAGCTCGCCCTGCCCCTGATGCTGGCCTGGTATTTTCAGAAGCGTGAAGGCATGATTCGCTGGCGTGATTTCATTACCGCGGCCATTTTGCTGGTCATACCCGTTGCACTGATCCTGCGACAGCCTGATCTTGGCACAGCGATGCTTGTCACTACCTCAGGATTCTTCGTCATTTTTCTGGCAGGGTTGTCTTGGCGATTGATCATTGGTTTGGGGGTTGCCGGTCTGGCCAGCCTGCCGCTGCTCTGGACCCTCTTGCATGACTACCAGCGACACCGAATCATGACGCTGATCGACCCGACGTCCGATCCCTTGGGTAAAGGTTTCCACATCATTCAGTCAACGATTGCCATTGGCTCAGGCGGTCTGATAGGCAAAGGATGGTTGAATGGCACGCAGTCGCATCTGGAGTTTATTCCCGAGCGAACGCCAGATTTCATCTTTGCGGTTTTTTCGGAAGAGTTCGGTTTGCTGGGTAATGGCGTCTTGCTGGTTCTATATTTGCTGCTCATAGGGCGCGGGTTGATCATTGCAGCAAATGCGCCCACGCTATTTTCACGTTTGCTCGCAGGTGCCTTGACGCTCTCAATTTTTACCTATGCGTTCGTCAATATGGGTATGGTGAGTGGCATTCTGCCGGTGGTCGGCGTGCCACTTCCTTTCATCAGTTATGGTGGCACCGCCTTCGTGACGTTGAGTCTGGGTGTCGGAACGCTCATGAGCATCCAGCGCCACCGCAAGCTGGTGCAGACCTGAGGCCCCGGTTGACACAATGAGGGTGCCGCGATTCTCCAGATCTGAACCTCGGCGGGCATCCCGCAAGCTCGGTCTCGCTGCGCCCATGGCCCTGCCGTGTTTGCTGGCCTTGTCGGCCTGTACCACCGTCGATCTCTCTGTGCGTCACGAAGCCCACCCGCCTGCGCCTACGACTCCGCCCTCAGCGCCGGCGACCGCCGCCACCGCGCCATCCTCTGCTGCATCGTCCGCGGCGACGACGGCAAGCGAGTCCAAAAAGCCGGGCGGCTACTACCTGGATGACGGTCCGGCAGAAAAGATACCCGAGGGCTTGCTCGAGCTGCCCGATCCTGAACCCCGCATCGAGCCTTACGCGCGAGGCCCCAGCAAGCCCTACGCGATCTTCGATAAAACCTACGTGCCGATCACGGATGAGCGCCCTTTCGTGCAGCGCGGTCGCGGTAGCTGGTACGGGAAAAAATTTCATGGTCAGCGGACTGCATCAGGCGAGATCTATGACATGTTCAAGATGACCGCTGCCCATCCTACGCTGCCGATTCCCTCGTATGCAAGAGTGACCAATCTCAGAAACGGCAAACAGGTGATTGTTCGAATCAACGACCGCGGCCCGTTTCATTCGGAGCGCATCATTGATTTGTCATACACCGCCGCACTCAAGCTAGGTTATGTGCAGAGCGGGAGCGCAGAGCTCGAGGTTGAGCGTCTGCTGGCAGACGAGATCGCACGCATTCAGGGCGAGAAACGGCGTCGCGAACCCTTGGCAAGAGAGTCCGTTGCAACGTCCGATGATCCTATCGCTCGTCTGGCGGCCGGCAGTGCGCCACCCGTGGCAGCGGAGCGCCATGGCATTTTCCTGCAGTTTGGAGCGTATGCGCAGTTGCAGAACGCACAGGCGATGCGCGAGCGACTCTTGTCGGGCTGGCCGCCCGGGTTGCCGCTGCCGTCCGTCGTGCAAAGCGCTGGACTGTATCGACTGCACAGCGGACCCTTTGTCTCGCGGGAGCAGGCTGCGGCAGCAGCGCAGCAGGTAAAAGCCGCAGCGCAGATCAGTACCACCATCGTTCAGCGTCAGGGAATTGGCGAGTAACCCCTGGGGCGAAGGCTTGCGGTAGCTGCGGCATCAGCGCTCAGACCCTGCCTCGTTAGGGTGATGGCAAGGCGACAATGACGCAGACCGTACCGACGTACGCCAAGGTATTGGCAACGCCGCCAGCGACCTAACCAGATAGATGGTGCTTATTCAGCACAAGACGGGTAGGAGGCATGCGTGCTGTGGTGAGTCATTCGGCTTGCGGGGTGTTCTTCGGAGGAGTGTCCAGTGCCAGTTGGTACAGTGCGTTTTTCTTCATGCCGGTAATTTTTGCTGCCAGTGCAGCTGCCTGACTCACGGGCAGCTCCGCCAGCAACACATCCAGTACGCGGCGTGCCTCGGATGACGCAGGGTCATCCGCCCTTCTTGCACCCTCGACGATCACGACAAATTCCCCTCGCTGCCGATTCACATCGGCGCTCAACCAGTCTTCTGCCTCTGCAAGCCGACAGCGGTGAATCTGCTCGAAAAGTTTCGAGATTTCGCGCGCGATCACGATGCGGCGATCCGGCCCGAAAGCGTGCAGCAGCGCCAAAGCAGTGTCATGTATCCGATGTGGCGCTTCGTAAAAGATGAGGCAGGCGGTGGACGACGCCAGATCGGCCAGTAATTGCTCGCGCTGAGCGGATTTTGAGGGGAGAAAGCCAATGAACTGAAAGCGGCTGGTATCGAGGCCGCTGACCGAGAGTGCCGCGATCGCCGCAGAAGCACCGGGGATCGAGATCACGGGAAAGCCAGCATCAAGCACTGCATCAACGATAAGTGCGCCCGGATCGGAGACTGCCGGCGTACCTGCGTCCGACACCAGGGCAATACGTTCCCCCGCCTGCAGTCGGCTAAGGACTTTTTGTGCAGTCTCGCGTTCATTATGCTGATGGGCAGAAAACAAGGGTGTCGACAAGCCCAGTCGTGCCATCAGTTGGCGAGTGTTGCGCGTATCTTCACAGCCGACCGCATCCACCAGCGAAAGTACCCGAATCGCGCGCAGGCTGATATCAGCGACATTTCCTATCGGTGTGGCCACTACATACAATGCGCCCACTGGAAAACTTTGCCGACCAAGCTCGTCCCAGAGCGGGGCAAAGTCGTGCAATGAAGGCGTTGGGTCAGATGAAGTCATTAGGAGGGCAGATGTCGCTCAGGCACTCGGGCAGTCGTGGGATCTGCCCTCGCGCATTGTACAAAACTGTCTGTGGGCAGCAGCAATGACCGTCGCCTTGGGCAAACAGGCAGAGGACCGGGCACTGGCCTATTTGCAGCGTCAGGGACTCCATCTGATCGAGCGTAATTATCGTTGCCGCTTCGGCGAAATAGATCTCGTGATGCGGCATGCCACATTGCTGGTGTTCGTTGAAGTGCGTCAGCGTTCACGAGCAAGCCACGGCGATGCGGCCGCCAGTGTGGGCCCTGCAAAGCAACAACGCTTGTGGCGAACGGCCGAGCACTACCTGCTGCGCATCATTCGCCCACCCGCCTGTCGTTTCGATCTGGTGGCGATCGATGGGAATTCGCTGCGCTGGATACAGGACATCATTTCACGTTGAGGCGCTACCGAACCGATCTGATGCACTGGCGGCGCAGCGGCGTTATTCCATAGCACGACGGTTTGCCGCGGCGTTGCCGCTGACCTGAGTGCGGCATTTATAATGCGCTCCATGAACAAACAACGCATCGTCAATCATTTCAACGAGAGTGCAGAGCTGAAGATACAGGCAGCCTCCGAGCTGGCTGGCCCGATCGAGCAGGCAGTGGAGCTGATGTTCACCGCTTTGTCCAATGGCAATCGAATTCTTGCCTGTGGCAATGGGGGTTCAGCAGCAGATTGTCAGCATTTTGCTGCCGAGCTGGTGGGACGTTTCGAACGCGAACGCTTGCCACTTCCGGCTATGGCCTTGTCCAGCGATTCATCCATCATGACTGCGGTGGGCGATGATTACGGCTTTGGCGATATTTTTGCCAAGCAGGTTCAGGCCTATGGCCAGGCAGGGGATGTGCTGTTAGCCATTACTACCTCAGGTGGCTCGGCAAATGTCATCGCAGCGATCGAAGCGGCGCTTGAGCGCGAGATGCGCGTGGTCGCGCTCACCGGACGCGGCGGTGGCAGCATTCCCCGTCTGCTTACGGATGCCGATGTGCATATCTGTGTACCTCATGAGCGTACGGCACGAGTTCAGGAAGTTCATTTATTGATCGTTCATTGTCTTTGCGACGGTATCGATGTCGCGCTTTTTGGAGGAGATTCCGAATGAAAGCAGCCGCAAGATCTTCTGAGGCCATCACAAAATCTCACTGGCGGTATTGGGGGCGTCATGCCAGTCACCGCCCCATGTCGCGAGCCGCCTTTTGGGAGGGCTTCCTGGCGGCGCTCAATTCCAGGCGGCGTCCATTGCTCGCTGCGATGTTGGCGGTGAGTGCGACGATCAGTCTGCAAGCCTGTTTGCCAGTGATGGTAGGAGGCACGGTGATGAGCACGATGGCGGCGACAGATCGTCGCACCATTGGCGCGCAGGCAGATGATGCGGCCATTGTGCTCAAAGGCGAGGGTCGTGCAAGCAAGATTACGGGCGAACTGGGTCGTGTGGCCGTCACCAGTTTCAACCACCGTGTGTTGCTGACTGGCGAGGTCAAGGATGAAAAAATGAAATCCGAGGTCGAGCTGCAGATAGTGACGATTGATGGCGTGAAGTCGGTCGAGAACGATCTCGTGATCGCACCCGTATCCAGTGTGGGTGCGCGCTCGAATGATGCGCTCATTACCGGCAAGGTCAAAGCCTCTATCATCGACACCAAGGATTTGTACGTCAGCGCATTCAAGATTCACACCGATCGTGGCGTTGTCTATCTGATGGGTCGTGTCACTCAGCGCGAGGGCAAGCTGGCGGGCGAAGTGGCGCGTAACGCGGGCAGCAAAATCAGAAAAGTCGTCAAACTGTTCGAGTACATCAGCGAGGAAGAGCTCAAAGAACTGACCGTCAAGCCCGCGCCATCAGATCAGCAGAAAGATACCCCTCGCTGATGGGCCGCTCTGCCGCGGGCCGAACTCGCTGCGACAGTGTGGGACTCTCAAGGCCTCTCGCGGCGTGCTGATTCCCCCTGGGGTGCTGCCTTATAATAGTGGGCTTTGGTGCCTGTTTCGGCAGGTCGCTGGCGGCGTTGCCAGTGTCTCGCCGTCAACTTGACGAGCCAGGTGCTGTCTACGCCGGATAATTTTCAGGAATTCATCATGTCCCGCCACTTCCCGCGCCGTTTCGCCGGCCTCACCATCATTCAGACCATGACCCTGCTGGCTATTCTGGGGCTGGTTTTGTTTCCAGCGCTGTCGCTATTCAAGAAAGAAGCCGCACCTTCAGTGAGCTTCCGGACGCTCACTGGGGAACAGATTGCGATGGAATCCTTGCGCGGCAAGGTGGTGATGGTAAATTTTTGGGCCACCAGCTGCACGACATGCATTGCCGAAATGCCGGACATGGTTGCGACGTATAACAAATATGCCGGCAAGGGTTTGGAATTTGTTGCTGTCGCAATGAGCTACGACCCACCCAATTATGTGCTCAATTATTCTGAAACTCGGCAGCTGCCCTTCAGGGTGGCGCTCGACACCGATGGCAGCGCAGCGAAATCTTTCGGTGACGTCAAGCTCACGCCGACCACTTTTGTGATTGGCAAGGATGGCACCATCTTGAAGCGCTACGTGGGCATTCCCGAGTTTACATCGCTGCATCAGCTCATCGAGAAAGCATTAGCGGTCTGATTCTCGATTGTGCTGCGTCGGGCTCGACTGTCCACTACAGCACCGGGTGTTTTCAGCGGCTTCCTAGCGCAGCCCTGCCTGATGTGCTTGCTGATCTGCGTGGTACGAGCTTCGCACCATCGCGCCAACGGCGGCATGCACAAAGCCCATTTCAGCCGCTTTTTCTTCGAACATCCTGAAGGTATCGGGATGCACGTAGCGACGCACGGGCAGATGATCGGCACTGGGCATCAGATATTGGCCGATAGTCAGCATATCCACCTCATGCTCACGCAGATCTCGCATGACCGCGAGAATTTCCTCGTCGGTTTCGCCAAGACCTACCATCAGTCCGGACTTGGTCGGAGTATTGGGGTGCAACGCCTTGAATCGCTTGAGCAGGCTCAGCGAGTAGGCATAGTCTGACCCGGGTCGGGCTTCCGTGTACAGGCGCGGCACCGTCTCGAGGTTGTGGTTCATCACATCCGGCGGCGCAGCCTTGAGTATGTCGAGCGCGCGATCCATCCGACCCCGAAAATCGGGGGTAAGTATTTCGATGCGGGTCGATGGCGATAATTCACGCACCTGGCGTATGCATTCGACGAAATGACCAGCACCGCCATCGCGTAAATCATCGCGATCAACCGAGGTGATGACGACGTAGGAGAGCTTCAGTGCGGCGATGGTGCGCGCCAGATTTCCGGGTTCGGCAGGATCTAGTGGATCGGGCCGACCATGCCCGACATCGCAGAACGGGCAGCGGCGCGTACATTTGTCGCCCATGATCATGAAGGTCGCCGTACCTTTACCGAAGCATTCACCGATATTGGGGCAGGACGCCTCTTCACATACCGTCACGAGATTATTCGCGCGGAGAATATCCTTGATCTCGTAGAAACGCGTTGTTGGCGAGGCGGCCTTGACGCGTATCCAGTCCGGCTTGGGCAGTTTTTCCGCAGGGATGATCTTGATCGGTATGCGCGCCGTCTTGCCTGCACCCTTTTGCTTCTCGTTCGGGTTGTACGCAGGAGCGGTCATTTTGTCGGAAGCCATGGTCAGGTGCTCAGTTGTTTTTGCAGTTCCGTTGCCAGTGCGAGTTGCACGTCGCGCAGGGGTGGGGCAATCCCGAGGGTTTTCATGTCGATCGCTTCCAGCCCCGGATAGCCACACGGGTTGATCCACGAAAAGGGCTCAAGATTCATCGCGACATTCAGGGACACGCCGTGATAGGTGCAACCATTGGTACGGATTTTCAGGCCAAGCGCTGCGATTTTCGCGCCCTGATGTTCACCATGGGCGACATAAATGCCGGGCGCGCCAGGCTTGCGTTCGCCCTCAAGATTATACGCGCCCAGAGTATCAATCACGGCTTGCTCGATCAGCGTCACAAACGCCTTGGGCAAGCGTTCGCGCCCTTTCCGACGCAGGTTGACCAGCACATACATGATGGCCTGACCGGGCCCGTGATAAGTGACTTCCCCACCGCGATCCGTCTGCACCACGGGAATATGGCGGACATCGAGCAGGTGCGCACGGTCGGCGCCGAGCCCCAGCGTGAATACAGGAGGATGCTCGACCAGCCACAGCTCATCCGGGGTATCCGCATCGCGCGCATGGGTGAACGCGCGCATGGCCGCGAAAGTGATTTCGTACTCCTCGGTACCGCGCTGCCGTATCAGCATGTCGCTCATGCGGGAGCTTACAGCACGACCTTGACCATGGGGTGAGATGAGAGAGCGCGATACAGATTGTCGAGCTGCTCTCGACTGGTGGCACGCACTGTCACCGTCAGGGACAGGTAATTACCTTTGGTGGAGGGGCGCATGTTCATTTTGCCGGCATGAAAATCCGGGTCATGCAGCGCCACCACTTCCACCATGGTGTCGGCAAAGCCGTCTTGCATGGCACCCATGATCTTGATTGGAAAGTCGCAAGGATATTCGATCAGGCTTTTCTCGGGATTCGGATTCGTCATCGCCCTATCCTCCACGTTGGATCAGAAAGACAAGCCTTTCATTACCATCAGGCGCAGCGAGTCGAACGCTCTGCCAAAGAGGGTCGCCTGATTGATCTGCTCCAGTGCCTGTAAGGGAATCTCGTTGACGACCTTGCCCTCGTCCATCATCTTCAGCGTCCCCACACGACTGTACTGCGGAATGGGCGCAACCAAGGGATCAGTGCGTTCGACGACCGGTTTCAGCTTGGCACTATGTCCTCGGGGCAGGCTGACATAGACGTCATGATCAGACCCGAGTTTCAGCTCGCTCTGAGAGCCTTTCCAGACAGAGGATGTGAGGATGGCTTGTCCTTTGGCGTAGATCTTGATTGATTCGAAATTCATGAAACCCCAATTCAGTAGCTTCTGGCTCTCTTGCGCACGCACCGCGTCGGATTCCGTGCCAAGTACAACTGAAATCAGGCGTCGTTCGTGATGGCCATTGGAACGACGCGCTGAAGCAATCAGGCAATAGCCTGCCGCTTGCGTGTGCCCTGTCTTCATGCCATCCACCGTTGGGTCAAGCCACAGTAAACGGTTACGATTGGGTTGCGTGATCCGGTTGTAGGTAAAGCTTTTTGTCGAATAAATTTTGTAAAACTCAGGGAAATCAGCGATCAGCCGTGAGGCCAGTACCGACAGGTCGCGTGCCGTGGAGTAGTTGTTGGGATCAGGCAGACCATGTGGATTTGCAAAGCGGGTATTCTTTAGTCCCATGCGTTGCGCTTCGCGGTTCATCAGATCTGTAAATGCAGGCACGGAGCCGGCGACCGCTTCGGCCAGAGTGATGGCCGCGTCGTTTCCCGATTGTACGATCAGGCCATAAAGCAGATCGTTCATGCGCACCGCCGTGTTGGGCTCGATGAACATCTTTGAACTGTCGCCGTCGACCTTCCATGCATTCACCGATACATTGATCGTCTGGTTCAGATCGAGCTTTTTATCGCGTACTGCCGAGAAGGCAAGATAGGCAGTCATGATCTTGGTCAGCGACGCAGGCTCGACGCGCTGATCGGGATCCTGAGAAGCGAGAATCTGGTGGCTGCTTGCATCGAATAACAACCAGGAGCGCGCTGCGATGGTGGGGGGAGGCAGGGATTGAGCAACGGCTGTGCCCATCAGCAGGCAGGCGGCACATGCCGCAAAAAACTTTTTCATTCGTGGAGCGTGAGGTAACAGTCGGGGCAGTTGCCGCTTGATCGTGCGCCTGATTATATCGTCAGAGGGCGGTTAGTGTGACCAGAGATCAATCACCCATTGCTTGATGTGATGAAGCTTTCGGTGGAAGAAATGATCGGCACCCGGAACCACCACGACCGGCAGATCTTGTGGCCTTGCCCAGTCGAGCACATCGGCCAGCGGTATGGTGTCATCCTGTTCGCCATGAATCAGCACGGTGTTGGCCGGAACCTCTGGCAGTGCCCATTTGCCGGCCGCGCAGCCAACCAGTACCAACCGCTCGGCTGGCCGCCCCTGGTGTTCCAGTCGTTTTTGCAGTTGTGCTTGCACAAACGTGCCGAATGAAAATCCTGACAAGGCCACGGGCAAGCCTGGATATTGCGCGCTCATGTGCTCATGCAGTTGCGCCATGTCATCCGTTTCTCCTCGCCCCTCATCGTGCATTCCGCCGGACTCGCCTACGCCGCGAAAATTCATGCGGGCGCTGGCGTAGCCGAGGGTAATGAAAGCTCGCGCCAATGTCTGCACAACCTTGTTGTCCATCGTGCCGCCGTAGAGGGGATGAGGGTGTGCGATCAGGGCGATCCCGCGTGGCGCGGTTACAGGGGGTAGATCGAGTTTGCACTCCAGTGTGCCGGCGCTGCCTTGCAGCATGAATGACTGAGTCTGTGCGTTCATGATCAGATCTTCAGTCGCTCGACGACACGGCCTCCGATCAGATGGCTATCGATGATTTCGTCGATGTCCTGCTCATCAACATAGGTGTACCAGACACCTTCTGGATAGACCACCAGCACGGGCCCTTCCTCGCAACGATCCAGACAGCCTGCCTTGTTGATACGGATTTTTCCGTGGCCGTTCAGATCGAGGGCCTTCAGCCGTTTTTTTGCGTATTCCTGAATGCCGGCAGCACCGCGATCGTGGCAACACGCCCGCCCATCGTCGCGCTGATTGATGCAGACGAATACATGAGATTGGTAGTACGGTTTCTCAGTCATGATTCCACGTCGGTGGGTGGTTTGCCGAAGGCTGGCATCATACACTGCCGCTCTGCACACTAGGGCTCGTGATGTGCAGGATGACGGGCCGTGTGATGCGGGGCTTGGTGACTGCTGTGCGTTAAGAACCAGAGCGCAAACAATGGCCAGGTCAGTGAGAGGAAATGTGCCGCTCCGTTAAAGTTCAGAAACCGGCCCTGCACCCATTCCTGCAGGGTCGACATGAAGTAGGGGTTGGCCGGCATGATGTTCATCACCAGCAGCTCTATCGCCAAGGTAAAAATGGCCGCGCGTCGTTGGGCAACTGCGGGTGCGAAGGAGAGTCCCGCCAGCATCACGATGCCGATCAGCAGTCCGCTGGTGGCGCTGGGCGTGAGCCAGCTGAGTGCATCGTCGGGGTCGAAAAGGATCGCATGCGCCAGCGTTTTCACCCCCAGTGACGCCATCAGCAGCAAGATCGCCAGCATGGCTTTGGGCGCTTGACGACGTGTCTGGCACAACAGGGTGAGTACCGCACCGGTCATGCCGCAGGCGGTGACGATGACTTCCGCCGGGAAGTAATGCTCCATGCCCGAGCCTAGCCCGCTCCAGAGCCATTGGCTCAGGTCTACCGGCGTCTCCAGCCACTCCGATAGCCACCGCGAGAGGGTGCCCAGCAGTTGGCCGTGACTGAACAGATAGGGTTGCGGGAAAATCTGCGCCAGCGGCCACAGCGATATCACGATCAGTCCGCGACTTGCCTGCTCGGAGAACCAGGCGCGGCGTAGCTGACGTAACCGGCTTTGCTCCAGCACGGGCGAGCGCATTGCCTCACCCACCAGGGCGCCGATGAACATGCCGGCCGCGTTCGTCATCAAATCAAGATTGCTGGGGACGCGCGACGGGAGGTAGCTTTGCACAGACTCGAGCAACATGGCCAGCAGTATTCCCGCGATGCTCGCCACGCCAATTGCAAGCGCGCCGCGGGCGTGCGGGTACATCGCCAGCACGGCCAGTGCGCCCAAAGGAACATAGCCGATCACGTTGGCCGCGAGATCGAAACCTGTCCAGTAGTGCGGCAATCGCTCACCCAAATAGGTCCATGGCAGAAGACCATTGTCATGCCAACCAGAAAACGGAAAGCAGCTGGCATAGATGACGAGCATGGCGTAGAACGCCAGCGCCACACGTATCGAAGCGGATGCCTTGCGGTCTGTGGACGGACTTGCCGTGGACTCGTCAGCGGGAGGCACAAGAGGCGTGGACATAGCGGCAAGTGTAGGTGAGTTTCTTGGTAGCGTCACCCGCGCTGCCGATACAATGCGCGCATGATGCTGCCTCTGAATGCCGAACTGATCGCTGAACAATCGCTCGCCGCCAGGCAGGTCATGGCGATTGAGGTGACGAGTTCGACACCATCGACCAACACGGCACTACGCTTGCAGATCGCGCATTTGTCAGGCCCCATGCTGCTGGCTGCAGAGCAACAGACTGCCGGCCGTGGACGCGCGGGACGCAGCTGGCAGTCCGCACCGGGGGATAGCCTGTGTTTCTCGCTGGCGTGGCCATGTCAGTTGTCCATGGCCCGCCTGTCAGGCTTGTCGCTGATGGTGGGGGTGGTGGTCGCTGAAACGCTGCGCTCCCAGGGCTGGCCGGTGCAACTGAAGTGGCCGAATGATCTACTGCTCGAGGGTGCAAAGCTCGGCGGTATTCTGATCGAGACAGCGCATCGGCACGCATCACCTGCGCTTTGGGCGCTCATTGGTATCGGCATAAATGTGCACCCCAATCGCGAGCGCGATTTCGCACTGGCGAATTCCATCGCCGTACTTCACCCGCAGTCAGCGCCGGATCACCAGCGGGTGATCGACCGCAATTATTTGCTGGCTCGTCTGGCGGATGCATTGAGCGCGACGCTGACCCTGTTTGATAGTGAGGGACTGTCCCCGTTTGTCGGACGTTGGCAGGCCTTGCACGCCTATCAGGACCAGCCGGTTTGCATTCTCGAGGAGGACGCCGTGCTGCATGAAGGCCTTGCGCGGGGCATAGATGACAGTGGTCGTTTGCTGCTCGACATCCGCGCAGGTCGCATCGCGATAACGGCAGGCGATGTATCGCTTCGACCCGTGGGTCGGGCGCTGCCCAAGGGAGACGCGCATGCGGCTGTTGATTGACGCCGGCAATACGCGCATCAAATGGGCGCTTGTAGCTGCCGCTGATCCCCCCGGCACTTGGGCATCGTTCGGCAGTGTCTCCACTGCGGATCACGGTCAGCTCGAAGCGGCGTGGGCGGCATTGTCCATCACCGACGTGCTGGCCTCCAATGTGGCTGGCGATGCGTTGCGCGAACGTATCCTTGGGGCACTTGAGCCACTCGGCGTGCGGGGCGACGCGGTGCGCTGGTTTCGCGCGCTGTCGCACTGCGCGGGCGTGAAAAACGGGTATGCGCAACCCGAGCAACTGGGCAGTGATCGTTTCGCATCGTTAATCGGCGCGCGGTATCGCTTTCCTGGCGAACGACTCTTGATCGTCACCTGTGGCACGGCCACGACCATTGATGCGCTGGAGGCCGATGGTCGTTTTATCGGCGGCATGATCCTGCCGGGACTGGGCACCATGGCCAATTCACTGGCAGTCAGCACGGCCTTGCTGCCAGCGGTGGAGGCAGCGAAGCGCGATCGGGTGTTTGCAGATAATACGAACGACGCCATCATCAGCGGATGCCTGTCAGCGCAAGTGGGTGCCATCGTGCAGGCCATGGCACAGCGGCGTGACCCGGCGGCCCGCTGCGTCATCTCGGGGGGTGCGGCGAGCTACATCGTTGCACATTTGCCCTTCCCCTGTGCGGCGGTGGATAATCTTGTGCTGCTGGGCTTGCATGCCTCTGTTGTGGGAGCTTCCTGATGGCGATCTTCCGGTTTTTTTTCTGGGTGCTGTTGCTATCCAATTTGGTGCTACTGGTCCTCATGCCGGGACCGCTGCCCGGCTTTTCGTCACTGGAGCCCGAGCGCTTAGCGCAGCAAATCAAGCCAGAAGGCCTGCGCTTGCTCTCAAATCCCCTCACCGCGAACGCCGCGCCCAGTGCGCCGTCGGCTCCGCCGTGTACTGAAATCGGCAATTTCAACAGCACGATGGCGGCCAAATTCGAGGCACGGCTGGCGCGATTGAAATTGCCGGCGCTGCCAGCCAAACAGATGGTCCAGCCACCCACGTCCAGTCTGGTTTTTATTCCGCCGCAGCCGGACGAAGCCAGTGCCAATCGCCGCCTGGCACAATTGCGCTCGCAGGGTTTCCATGATGTCTCGGTTGTGAAAGAGCCCCTGTCCCGGCGCTGGGGCATTTCGGTGGGATTGTTCAGTAGTGGCGAGCTGGCGCTGGCCCAGCTCGACAGCCTCAAGAAAGCCGGGATTACCGACGCGCGTATCGAAGAGCATCCGCTCAATTCGGCCCGTTATGCGTACCGTTTGCAGGGTCTGGTGGCCGATGACAAGCCAGAGCTCAAGGCGATGCTGCCCGATTTCCCCGGGGCCGAGATACGCGCCTGCACGACGCCTTGACTCTCTGAACCCTAAGTTTGCCGCAGCCCGGCCTCGCGAGCGATCGCCTCAAGGCAAGTGGGACAAAAACAAGCGCTGCCATCACCACCGGCCCTCGCAAGTGCGTCCGCCGGAATCACGGGCAGGGTGGTGCACCAGCAGGCTTGGCCATTATCGCCGTCTGCCATCACGCAATGGAATGTCATCCCGCATTTCACGCAGTTGCTCATGAGCTCACCTCCACAGACGATTGCGCAAGGCGAATGCCGCATGCCTAAAAATCAAATCCACCGCTCACGCACCGAGGGTCGGTCAGGCGGGATTTGGCGGTAAAATTCGACTCGAAGCTTCTTCAAACCTTCTGTCTCGCCGCTCTTTTCACCCCATTGTAATGTCCATTACCTCCATCGCTCCCGAGATCAAGGCCGAAATTCTGGCCGAAGCCCTGCCCTATATCCGCAAGTTTCATGGCAAGACCATTGTCGTCAAGTATGGCGGCAATGCAATGACAGAGGAGCGTCTCAAGCATGGTTTCGCGCGCGACGTGATTCTGCTCAAGCTGGTCGGCATGAACCCCGTGGTGGTGCACGGCGGCGGACCGCAGATCGATAATGCACTGAAAAAAATTGGCAAGCAGGGCAGCTTCGTGCAGGGCATGCGCATCACCGACGAAGAGACCATGGAAGTCGTTGAATGGGTGCTGGGCGGTGAAGTGCAGCAGGATATCGTCATGCTGATCAATCACTATGGCGGGCAGGCGGGGGGCCTGACCGGCAAGGACGGTGGGCTGATCCGCTCGCGCAAGATGCAGATGCCCGACAAGGAACATCCGGGCGAATTCCTCGACATCGGTTATGTGGGCGAGATCGAGGCGATCAATCCCGCCGTGGTGAAGGCCTTGCAGGATGATGCCTTTATTCCCATCATCTCACCGATCGGTTTTGGTGAGGATGGTCAGGCCTACAACATCAATGCTGATCTGGTAGCCGGCAAAATTGCCGAGATACTGCGTGCCGAAAAGCTGATCATGATGACCAATATCCCCGGCGTAATGGACAAGAACGGCAAGCTGCTGACCAACCTGTCGGCGCGCGAAATCGACGAAATGTTTGAAGATGGCACGATCTCCGGTGGCATGCTGCCCAAGATTTCCTCGGCCTTGGATGCGGCCAAATCGGGGGTCAATACCGTACACATCATCGATGGCCGCATTGAGCATTCGCTGCTGCTGGAAGTGCTGACCGAGCAGGCCTTTGGCACAATGATCCGCTCTCACTGAGTTTCGCCCTGACAGCGAATGCGTGTTTTGCGCTTGCCGGGCGACGCTGAAACAGGAAGTGGGGCTATGGCAGCATCGAAGAATCTCGTCTGGCTGTTTGATCTCGACAACACGCTGCATGATGCGTCGCACGCGATCTTCCCGGCGATTAACCGCAACATGAATGCGCTGATTGCGCGGGTGCTTGAATTCGAGGCAAGGCCCTCTCATCCCGATGCAGTCAATGCGGTGCGCATCGCGTACTGGCAGCGCTATGGCGCGACGCTGCTGGGCATGATGCGGCATCATGCGGTGCGTTCCGAGGATTTTTTGCGCGATGCGCATCAGTTCGAGAACCTCTCGTCCATGATCCGTGCCGAGCGTGGTGTGGCGCGTGTGCTTAAACGGCTACCGGGGCGCAAGATCCTGCTCACGAATGCGCCGGCCAGCTATGCGCATCATGTGCTTCGTCACCTCGGGCTGCACCGGCATTTTGCCGATCACTTGTCCATCGAATCGATGGTCGTGCACCGTCAACTGCGGCCCAAACCTTCGCGACTGCTGCTGCGCAAGCTGCTCGCACGCGAAGGCCTCCGTGCACGGCGCTGCGTGCTGGTTGAAGACACGCTGGAGAACCTGAAATCCGCGCGCGCTTTGGGTGTGCGCACGGTCTGGTTTGCCGGCTTCCTTCCGGTGAGCAAAGGGCGTCCGGCCTTTGCTGATATCAAGGTCACCTCCCTGAGCCAGCTGCCCCGGCGCTTGTCCCGCCTTGGGGCTTGCTGAGGCCCAAAGCTCCACTACCAACGCCGCCTCAGTCTGGGTTACATTACTTCAAGCCTCCTACGTTTCCCGGCCCGGCATAGGGTCGGGCCGCCGAACCGATTGCTCGACCGAGAACAACCATGGCCAACATGAAACCGGGTGAACGCAAGCTGCAGATACTGCAGGCACTCGCGCAGATGCTGGAAAGCCCGAAGGGTGAGAAGATCACCACGGCAGCGCTGGCAGCCCGGCTTGATGTGTCCGAAGCAGCGCTCTACCGCCATTTTGCCAGCAAGGCGCAGATGTACGAAGGTCTGATTGAGTTCATCGAGACGACGATCTTCACGCTGATCAATCAGATCACCAGCAAAGAAGAAAATGGGCGTGCCCAAGCACTCAATATGGCGGGCATGTTGCTGGACTTTGCTGAGCAAAATGCCGGTATGACCAAGGTATTGATCGGCGATGCGCTGGTCAATGAAGACGAGCGGTTGCAGGTGAGAATGAATCAGTTCGTTGAGCGCGTGGAGCTGGCGCTTAGACAAGCCTGGAAGCTGGCCGCGACACAGGGTGAGATACCGGACTCGCAGAGCACCGCGCGCGCCGCGATGATGATGGCTTTTGTCTTGGGTCGCTGGCACCGTTTTGCCAAGAGCGGATTTCAGCAAACTCCATCGGAGGGTGCCATGCTGATGCTAAGCTTGCTGGCTGCCTGATACGCGGCCGCAAACGGCTATTTTTTTCCACACACAGCACAATCTGTACTGCGTTTTGTACGTATGCTGGTCCAGTCCATACGCCGCGCATCCAGCAGCAAGAGTCGATCGGCAAGCGATTGTCCAACCCCCGCCACCAGTTTCAATGCCTCTGCCGCTTGCAGGGTGCCGATAATGCCGACCAATGGCGCAAACACACCCATGGTCGAGCAGGCCACCTCTTCAAATTGCTGATCCGGGGGGAACAGGCAGGCGTAGCAGGCGGTCTCTCCGGAGCGTGGGTCGAACACGGCCACTTGTCCATCCATGCGGATGGCGGCGCCTGACACTAGGGGCACGCCCGCTGCGACACAGGAACGGTTGATTGCGTGGCGCGTTGCAAAATTGTCGGTGCAGTCCAGCACTACGCTGGCTGACGCTACCAGGCTCTGCAAGTGTGGCTCGCTGGTGCGTTCGCGCAGTGCGACCACTTCGACCTCGGGGTTGATCTGCTGGAGCGCCTGCTTTGCGGATTCGACTTTGGCTTGACCCACGCGCGAGGTTGTGTGCACGATCTGCCGCTGCAGGTTGGTGAGATCAACCTCATCATCATCAACCAGCGTGATCTTGCCAATACCGGCCGATGCCAGGTACAGCGCCACGGGCGAACCCAGGCCGCCGGCTCCGATGACGAGTGCGTGTGCAGCCAGCAGTTTTTCCTGCCCCTCGATGCCTATCTCGTCGAGCAAGAGGTGACGCGAGTAGCGCTGCAGTTGTTCGTCGTTCATGCGACGCCGTGGAGTGTGTTGGTCGGAATAAAAACGGCCGCAGCAAGGCGGCCGTGGCAGGATTTGGGGGCGTTTACTTTTTCTCGCCGTTGCCATCAGGATTGTTGATGGTGGCTTCTTTCTTGCTCTCGACCTTGGCTGTCTTCGAGAGCTGAACCGGCTGACCTTTGAGGTGATTCAGTGCCTGCGCCAGTTGGAAGTCTTCCTTGCTGCCGTACTCGAGTGGCTTGCGCTTCTTTTCGAGAGCCGCGAGGCGTTTCTGCTCTTCCAGCTCATCGATGATATTCGCACCATTGCCCGCGTCCTTGTCTTTGTCGTTAGACAGATGCTTCTGCAGATCAGCCTCGCGCAGGCGCAAGCCGTTCAGGCCATCGCCGTCGGCGTATTCATCGACGAGCAAATCAGGAACGATGCCCTTGGCCTGGATGGATCGCCCGTTCGGCGTGTAGTAGCGTGCAGTAGTCAGCTTGACTGCGGTGTCAGCCGAGAGCTGGCGTATCGTCTGCACCGAGCCCTTGCCGAAGGTCTGTGTGCCCATGATGGTTGCGCGTTTGTAGTCCTGCAGCGCGCCGGCCACGATCTCGGACGCCGAGGCCGAACCGGAATTCACCAGCACGACCATCTTGATTTTCTTGACTGCTTCAGGTAACCGCGAGAGCGGATCACCGCCGACCCGGTTGGCATAGAATTCGCGGCGTGCGTAATACGTAGCCTTGGAATCCGGTAGTTGGCCATTGGTGGACACGATCGCCACGTCTTTGGGCAGGAAAGCCGCCGACACGCCAATGGCGCCTGGCAAAACGCCGCCCGGATCATTTCTGAGATCGAGCACCAACCCCTTCAGATGCGCATCCTGCTGATACAGCTGAGTGATTTTTTTCGAGAGGTCTTCAACCGTCGGTTCCTGAAACTGCGATACGCGTATCCAGCCATAGCCGGGCTCGACGATCTTCCCTTTCACGCTCTGCACCCGGATTTCCTGGCGAACGATGGTGATCAGCAGGGGCTTGTCTTCTTCCTTGCGAGCGACGGTCAGCGTGATCTTGGTGTTGGGCTCGCCACGCATGCGTTTGACGGCCTCGTCCAGCGTCATGCCTTTGACGGGTGTGCTGTCCAAGCGGGTGATCAGGTCGCCGGCTTTCAGTCCGGCTTTGTAGGCAGGAGAATCTTCAATCGGTGCGATGACCTTCACATAGCCATCTTCCATACCGACTTCGATCCCGAGCCCGACGAATTTGCCCTGTGTGCCTTCGCGTAATTCCTTGAATGCTTTTTTGTCCAGATAGGCCGAATGCGGATCAAGCGAGGCGACCATGCCGGAGATTGCTTCGGTGAGCAGCTTCTTGTCTTCGACCGGCTCGACATAGTCGGACTTGATCAGACCGAAGACATCGGCGAGCTGGCGCAACTCGTCGACGGGTAGCGGTGCGCCGGCATTGCGCTGTGCGAGTGCGTCAAACTGCATGGAGCCGGCAATGCCGGCCACAATGCCCAGCCCGATCAGTCCAAAATTCTTCAATCTGTTACCCATGTCTCACCTGTTGATCCAATCCGCGGGGTCGAGTGCCCGCCCCTGAAAACGGAGCTCGAAGTATAAACCTGATTGTTCATTGCCGCCGCTGGTGCCAACGGTGGCGATGGTGTCGCCGGTTTTGAGCTTGTCGCCCGGGCGTCGCAGCAGCGACTGGTTGTTGCCATAGATGCTCATGTACTGCCCACCATGGTCCACGATTATCAGGTTGCCAAAGCCGCGCATCCAGTCGGCAAAAATGACTTCTCCTGCCGCTACGGTGTTGACTTCGCTGCCCTCAGCGGCCTTGATGAACAGGCCTTTCCAGCTGGGCCCGTCGGTGCGTCGGGCACCGAAACTGGCCAGCAGCTCGCCTTTCACCGGCATCTTGAGCCTGCCCTTCAAGCGGGCGAAGGCGCTGCTCTCGTGTTCGGCGGCGGGCGCCGCCGGGTTGTCGCGCGGTGGCGTCCGGGAAGCCGGCTTGTCATCGCGCTTTTCTGCCAGCTTGTCTCGCTCGCGCGCGTCGATCTTTGCCCGCTTTCGGGCCGCTTCTTCCTCTACCTTGCGTTGTTGCGCGATTAGCGTGGTCAGTTTTTCGACCAGCGCGCCCAGGCGTTCTTCGTCGCGCGCCAGGCTGCCGGCTTCCCTGCGCTGGGCGCTGAGCTTGCCCGACAGCTGGGCCAGCAGCTGTTTGCGCGTGGTTTTTTCTTTTTCCAGCAACGCCTTCTGCTCCTGCTGTTCATCAGCGATATCCTGCAGCACACGGCGAGCCTCTTCTGCCTCCTCGCGGTTTGACGCGATCGTTGCAAGGTCCTGCTGCAATTCGTCGATGGCTTTTGTCTGTTCTGCGGAAACATAACCCAGATAGCGCAGCTCGCGCGCGATGCGGTTCGGGTTGTCACCGGAGAGCAGCAAATGCACCCGGTCATCCTGACCCTTGGCGTATTGCTCGCGCAGCATGCGTGCCAGCCGCTCGCGCTGCTGACGCACCGCTGCTTCGAGCTTTTCCTGGTTGACGGAGAGCTTGACCAGGCGATGCTCAGTTCGTTCCTGCTCGGTGGCCAGTTCTCGCAGCTTGCGGTTGGCGGTCGAGATCGCTGCTTCAGATGCCGACAGCGAATCAGCCGCATGCGCGCGCGCTTTTTCAGTGCGGAGGATGTCTTGCTTGAGTTGGTCGAGTCTTTTGCGCAGCTCGGCACGCTCATCTTCAGCGGCCTGTTTCAAACGCGCTCGCTCGGCAGACTTCACGTTCGTCTCGGCATGGCTGGGCAACAGCGCAAGCGCCGCCATCGCTGCGGCCACAGCGAGCAGACGGACAGACAACCCCGGCAACGGCATTCCTTACCGGGCCTTGCCTTGGCTGGCCACCGCCTTCATTGCGGCTTCGATCGCGGCGGCGTCGCCGAGGTAGTAACTGCGGATGGGCTTGAGATCGGCATCGAGTTCGTAGACCAGCGGCTGACCGTTGGGGATGTTAAGGCCGACGATTTCCTGATCTGAAATCCCATCAAGGTATTTGATCAGCGCGCGCAGACTGTTGCCGTGCGCGGACACCAGCAGCTGGCGGCCTGCGCGAATGGCCGGCGCGATCGATTCGCGCCAGACGGGGAGCACTCGGGCGACGGTGTCTTTCAGGCATTCGGTCAGCGGGATCTGATCGCGGGTCAGATCGGCATAGCGGGGGTCATTGAACGACGCGCGTGGATCTGAGGGGTCGAGCGGCAAGGGTGGAATGTCATAGCTGCGACGCCAGACTAGTACCTGCTCATCGCCATACTGCGCGGCAGTCTCGGCCTTGTTTAGTCCTTGCAGCGCGCCATAGTGACGTTCGTTCAGTCGCCAGCTGTGCACGGTTGGCAGCCACATCAGGTCCATTTCGTCCAGAGTGACCCACAGGGTGCGGATGGCGCGTTTGAGCACCGACGTGTAGGTCAGGTCGAAACGGAAACCGGCTTCCTTCAGAAGTTTGCCAGCGTGGCGAGCTTCTTCGACGCCTTTGTCTGTCAGATCAACGTCGGTCCAGCCAGTGAAACGATTTTCGCGATTCCAGGTGGACTCGCCATGGCGCATCAGGACAATTTTGTACATGGAGACGGAAAATGGGCGGGATGAGGGGATAAGACGTCAGGAGGTGGCCACGGACCGATGGGCCCGCTGAATGATTTCAGCCTTCTATTTTATAATGCCGAGCTTGTTGCAAACGATGGGATCGTCGTGAAATTCTTGATTGACAATATCTGGCTCATCCTGATAGCGCTGGTCTCTGGGGGCGCACTGGCTTGGCCCGGGCTGACCCGCAGTAAAAATTCGCTCACCACATTGCAGGCGGTGCAACTGCTCAACAAGAGCAAGGTCAGCATTATTGACGTGCGCACTGCCGATGAATTCAAGGGGGGGCATCTGCGTAACGCGAAGAACATTCCGCTGGACGAACTCGACAAGCGCGTCGCCGAGCTCGACAAGTCGCACGCCGTGCTGCTGATCTGTCAGAGCGGGCCGCGCGCCAACCGCGCCGCTTCCGGACTCAGGCGCGCTGGCTTTGCCGACGTCTATGTCCTCAGCGGCGGCTATGCCGAGTGGCATTCTCAGGGATTGCCGACCGCTGCGTAGCCGCGTGATTTTTTCGAACACAGTTCATTCACACTCAAACGGAGCATCGAGCAATGAGCGCCAGAGTACTTATGTACACCACGGCAGTCTGCCCCTACTGCACTATGGCCGAACGTTTGCTGAAATCCAAAGGTATCGACACCATCGAGAAAATCCGCGTTGATCTTGAACCCGAGCAGCGCGTCGCGATGATGGAAAAAACCGGCCGCCGCACGGTCCCTCAAATTTACATCGGCGATACGCACGTCGGTGGTTTTGATGATTTGTCTGCGCTGGATCGCGAAGGTAAACTCGCCCCCTTGCTGCAAGGCGAATGATGTTTCGGTTTTTCTGCTGATTTTTCACCTACTCACGAAAGAGCTTCATGTCCGAACAACAAATCCAGCCCGGCGCGGATCAGCCGATCTTCAATATCCAGCGCATCTACCTCAAAGATCTGTCGCTGGAGCAGCCCAACTCGCCCTCGATTTTTCTGGAGCAGGAAGGTCCGAGCATGGAAGTGACTATCGATATCGGTGCCGAGCAGTTGGCCGATGGCATCCATGAAGCAACGATCACCGTCACTGTCACTGCAAAGATTCGAGAGAAAGTGGCTTTCCTGGTCGAGTGCAAGCAGGCCGGTATTTTTGAGGTTCGGAATATTCCCGAGGAGCAGATGGATCCGTTGCTCGGCATCGCATGCCCGAACATTCTCTATCCTTACCTGCGTTCGAACATTGCTGACGTGGTGACCCGCTCGGGCTTTCCCCCTGTTCATCTGAACGAGATCAACTTCGACGCCTTCTATCACCAGCGCAAACAGGCGCTGGCGCAGGCATCGAACGCCCAGCACTGATTCCCATGCGCGGCGCACATCATCTTCTCCTGTACGCCGCGTTGTGGCTTGCAGGCTCGAGCGCCGCAGCCGTCGCAGCCGAGTTCAAGTCCGTTGGGCCCGGTCCGGCTGTCATGTTCGATGCGCCGGCACAAAAATCACGCAAGCTCTACATTGCACCCGTCGGCATGCCGGTCGAGATTGTGCTCGTCAATGGTGAATGGACGCGGGTGCGTGATGCAGCGGGCGACCTCAGCTGGGTCGAGAGTCGCTCGCTCAGTACTCGCCGCACCTTGGTAGTCGAGTCAGGGCAGATCAGCGCGCGCTCTTCGGCCAACGATAGCGCGCCCGTTGCTTTTACCGCCGCCAAAGGTGTGCTGCTCGAGCTGGCTGAACCGATCAGCTCGGCATGGATCAAGGTCAGGCATCGTGATGGCGAGACTGGCTATGTGAAAGCGGCCGAGGTCTGGGGCGACTGAGCCCTTGCCTTTCTGGCCTGCTCATACCCTGTCCACGGATTATTTTCCATGAACATCACGCTGCTCGGCGCCGGTGCCTGGGGCACGGCACTTGCGATATCACTGTCGCATCGGCATCCGGTGCTGCTGTGGGGTCGCGATGCACACGCCATTGAGCAGATGCGTCTCTCGCGCCAAAATACGCGCTATCTGCCCAACATAGTTCTGCCCAAGGGCCTACGCACCAGCGCCGATCTTTCTGATGCTGTGGCACATGCGAGAGGTGGCTTGCTGATCATTGCCACGTCGATCGCAGGACTTCGGCCACTGGCGGCTTCGCTTGCCAAGCAAAATCCCGATAGCGTGATCTGGTTGTGCAAGGGTTTTGAAGAAGGCTCTGCGCTGCTGCCGCATCAGGTCGTGCAGCAAGTGATTGGTCGCGAAATGCCCGCAGGGGCGCTGTCCGGGCCATCATTCGCGCAAGAAGTCGCGCAAGGTCTTCCCTGCGCACTGACCCTAGGATCAACGAACAAGGCATTGCGTGAACAGGTCGTGAGCGCAGTCCATGGGGGCGGTATTCGCGTGTATTCCACCGATGATCTTGTCGGTGTCGAAGTCGGTGGCGCTGTAAAGAATATTCTTGCAATCGCCACGGGCATCGCCGACGGTCTTGGTCTGGGCATGAATGCGCGTGCGGCGCTAATCACCCGTGGCCTGGCCGAGATTACGCGGCTTGGCACCGCACTCGGGGGACGCTTGGAAACCTTCATGGGCTTAACGGGTGTCGGCGACCTCATACTGACGTGCACCGGCGACTTGTCGCGTAACCGTCAGGTGGGCTTGCGTCTGGCCGCGGGCAAGTCACTGCCCGACATCATCGAGCAGCTGGGCCATGTGGCCGAGGGCGTGCGCTGTGTGAGAGCGGTCAAGACGCTTGCAGCACAGCGGGGTATCGACATGCCGATTGTCGAGGCTGTCGCCCGCGTCCTGTTCGATGCTCAATCACCTGCAGCAGCGATAGAGCAACTTCTGGCGCGAGAGGCGCGCACTGAGCACTGATCCGTCGATGGTGTTCGCACACTGAATCGCCCGGCTTAACTGTTTGCTGCGAACAACGGGAGTTGGTAGTTCCTTGCCGCGTGTTAGCAGCATTTTCAATTCAGCCACCTCGTCAGCCACGTACCGCGATAGGCTTCAAACCCCCAAGACTTGACCCGCATCGCGTTTGAAATTTCCTGCTGCTGAATAATCGCTGCTCGGTCGCGTCAGTCGGCCTGGCACTTTTCTCATGCCAGGCGGTCGTATTCCGATTATCTCTGTGGCGGATCGCCCGATGCCCTTCTTTCATTTGTCGCCAACTGGCAATCGCCGGCAGCGGTTTTACGGGTTCACCCTGATCGAGATCATGGTGGTTGTCGTGATCATGGGTGTGCTGGCAGCCTTGGTCGTGCCGCGACTCATGGGGCGCACGGATGATGCGCGCATTCTGGCGGCAAAACAGGACATTGCCACCTTGATGCAGGCGCTGAAGCTTTACCGACTCGACAATCAACGCTATCCGACCAATGAGCAGAGCTTGCAGGCGCTTGTTACCCAACCTTCCGCTGGCCCTGCGCCACCCCACTGGAAGACCGGCGGTTATGTCGATCGCCTTAACAAAGATCCGTGGGGTAATCCTTACCAGTATCAATCTCCCGGCTCGCACGGAGAGGTGGATGTGTATTCGTTTGGCGCCGATGGCAAACCGGGTGGGACCGGCAGTGATGCCGACATTGGTTCGTGGTCGGAATGAAGACGCTCGCCGCGCTGGTTTCACGCTGCTCGAATTGCTGGTGGTGCTGGTGATCGCGGGTATTTTGCTTGGCGCTGTGGCGATCAATGCGATGCCCGACGACCGGCAGTGGTTGCAGAGCGAGGCGCAGCGTATCGCATTGCTGTTGCAAATGGCGCGTGACGAAGCCATCGTACGCAATCAGCCTGTGGCATTTGAGGTGGATGATTATCGCTACCGATTTCTGATACGGCAGGATAGCCAATGGCAGGCACTGACAGATGATCCGGTATGGCGCGAGCGTGAATTTAATCGCGCACCGGTACAGCTGAGCCTGTCGCCCGCAGCGAGCAAGCGACTGCCGCTGCGCATCAGCTTTGGTCACGAACCGGTGGACAAAGCCTTCTTGCTCATACTGGGGCTGGGAGAAGAACATGTCTCCGTGCAGGCCGATGGCTTGGGAAATTTTCAGGTGCAATGAGCATGAGCGCTCTCTTGTCGGTAAGCAGGCAATCCTGTCGCATCGTGACGATGCGCCGCGCCCTGATTACCGGATTCACATTGCTGGAGGTACTCGTAGCGCTGGTCATCATCGGTACCGCACTGGCAGCCAGTCTGCGTTCAGTAGCCAGCCTTACCGAGAACAGTCAGGACTTGCGTGCTGCGATGATGGCCACATGGTCCGCTGAAAACCGGTTGACGCAACTACGCCTGTCACAAGAATGGCCGCCACTGGGCAGCCGCGCTTTTGCCTGCGTGCAGGCAGAACTCCCTTTACGCTGCGAGGAAGTGATCCATCCCACACCGAATCCTGCGTTTAGGCGTGTTGAGGTCACGGTCGTGGATGAGCGAATGCCATCCCGCAAGATCCTCACGTTATCGCAAATCGTACCGAATGCTCTCTGACACGCTAAGTGCACGAAGCGGCGGCTTCACCCTGATCGAATTACTGGTTGCCATCAGCGTGCTCGGATTCATTGCTGTACTTGGCTGGCGTGGTCTGGATAGCATTACACGAACGCGCGAGCGGCTCAATCACGAGCTGGCGCAGGCGCGGGGTTTGCAGATCGCGTTCGCACAGTGGCAGACTGATTGCGCCAATGTCGTCGAGGCTGATGTGCTGGACGGTCATCCCCCACTGGTCATTGATGGCCCGCGCATGACACTGGCCCGTCGCGTGCAGGCAGAATCGCAGCCCGGCGCTCTGCAACTGGTCACCTGGCGGCTGCACAACGGTCTGCTCTCGCGAGAAGAATCACCGCCCACGCGAGATCTGTCCCAGCTCGATCCGTGGTGGCAAATCGCACCGCGCGACAGTGTGTCCGGCATCCGTTTGCAGCAAGATGTGCGATCACTCGAGTTGCGCGTGTGGGCCAATGATGGTCGTGGCTGGCGCAGCTGGGAGGCCAGCCAGAATGCGCCGACCTCGCGCGCGGCACTGATGAATCCGCAGGCGGGAACAACCTCAACGCAGATTATCTGGCGTGGCGTCGAGGTGTCCCTGCTGCTGGCTGATCGACCCGCGCCGCTACAGAAGATTTTCATGCTGGGGGCCATGTGATACCACGCGGGTTTCGACAGCAGCGCGGTGTTGCCGTGGTCACCGCTATGCTGCTGACCACGCTGGCTATCACTATCGTCGCCAGTCTGTTCTGGCAGCAGCAGGTGCAGGTACGTTCGATCGAGAACCAGCGGCTGCAGCTTCAGAAGCAATGGGTGCTGCGTGGCGCGCTCGACTGGGCGCGACTCATCCTCCGTGAAGATGGCAAATACTCATCGATCGACGACCTGACCGAACCCTGGGCGGTACCCTTGTCGGAGACCCGGCTGGATCGTTATGTGGAATCCGCTGCGTTGCGTGGTGAGTCGAGCGCCGCCGTGCTGTCCGGCGTGATCCAGGATGCGCAGGCCCGACTCAACTTGAGCGCGCTGGCCAGTCATGGCAAGGTCAATCCCTCAGAAGTGGCGGCATTCGAAAAGCTCTTGGGTTTCTTGAGACAAGACCCTGGCCTCGCGCGTGCGGTGGCTCAGGCGCTGGCGCAAAGTCAGCGGCACGGCGATTCAGGATCAGGCAGTCCGAGAATGATTGGTTTTGTCCACGTGAATGATCTGCTGGCCGTGCCCGGCATCACTCCCTTCGTGCTGACGGCCGTGCGCGATCACATCATCTTTCTGCCGCGTCCCACAACGGTGAATGCCAACACCGCAAGCGCCGAGGTGTTGGCCGCACGCGTGCCGCACTGGTCGCTGGCGGACGCCATCAAGCTTGTCACCTCCCGTCGCACGATGAGTTTTCGTGGTCTCCACGATATTTCTGCACGGCTGCAAGACCGGTCCGAGCTGGACCCGGCGGGCTTATCCGTTAGCACCAGTTACTTCCTGGTCACGGGTCGCGTTGCGATACGCCAGGCCGGCTTGGAGGTACAGGGCCTCGTCGAGCGCAGTGGCGCGTCTACCCACCTGCTCTGGATAAGTCAGGTATGAAGGGACTGCGCGACAGGGCCCCGCCTGCGGCGGTGCTGTATCTGCAGCTGCCAGCGCGGGCAGAGGTGCATCAAAGCCCGAATGCGCTGCAGCAGGTCGCATTCCCCTTTGCCCTGGTGGTGCGCGGTCGGCTGCGGGAACAAGGCAGCGCTCGCATGGAAGCCCTCTCGGACACCCTTCGGCGATCACAACGTGTGGTGTTGCTTTTCTCTGCCAGTGATGTCACGGTGATGCGCGTGACAGTGCCACCGTTGCCTGCGCACAGGCTCATGCAGGCGCTGCCAGCGCTGGTGGAAGAGCGTCTCATTGGCGATCCGACGGCTTGTGTATTGGCGAGCGGACCGTCAAATGACTCCCTGCGCACGATTGCCGTGATTGAGAGGGCCTGGCTTGATCAATGGGTGAGTCGCGCACGTCGTCTGGGCGCCAAGCGACTCTCAGCCTTGCCGTTGCAATTGTGCCTGCCTTCACCCACTGCAGCGCAGGCAGTAGCATGGGTCATCGATTTCTCGCAGGCGACGCAGGGTTCGCGTGAACTGGTGATCCGCACCGCGCACAGTCAGGAGGTCGGGCTGCCGCTGGGTGCCATCGAAGGTTCTGAGGCCGCATCACCTGCCGGCACGCTGGATGCGGCCATGGCGATGACGGAGGGCTCGTCACTGACCTTGTTCGTTCCGCAAACAGCCTTACCGGCGTTCGGCGAGGAGCTGATGACCCGACAAACAGCAAGCAGCGATGGCCCGATGCCTGCGGTGGAACTGCGGCCGACGTCCTGGGAAACGCTGATTGAGGGTGCCGCTGGTGCGCAGATCGATTTGTTGTCGGGCATGATCGCCGAGGACAAAACCTCATTCGATTGGAAACGCTGGCGATTGCCGCTTGCCTTGGCGCTGGCGCTGTTGCTGTTGAATGTGCTAGCGCTCAACGGGGACTGGTGGCGTTTGCATCAGGAAGGTGCGCGACTGGCGTCGGATAGCTTGCGTGTCTATCGCCATGCTTTTCCGGACGACAGGGCCGACGATCAGACCATCCTGGCCGATCCGCTCGTGCGCATGACGCAGCAAGTTCACCTGCAGCGCCTTGCTGCCGGCGAACCTTCGCCCAGCGATTTTTTGTGGCTGAGTGCAGCGCTGGGGGATGCCTGGCCAGCAATACAGCAGGCGACCGGGCTGGATGCGCGTGCTGTAGCGAGTATCGAGTACCGTAATGCGAGTCTTCTGCTGCGTTTCAAGCCAGGCAGCCAGCCATCGCTTGCGACAGCGCAGAGAACACTGGCCGATCGTCAACTTGAGGTGATGGCGGGCGACGAGCCCGACAGCTGGCGCGTGAAGAGCGCCCAATGAGCGTAATGGGCAGCTTTCGCGCGTTCTGGAATGCGCGCCAGCCTCGCGAGCAGCGCATCCTTGCTCTGGGCGCCGTCTTAGTGCTGCTGCTCCTGCTGTGGCAGTTGCTCATTGAGCCAGCCACCGAGGGCAGATCGCGCTGGCAGCGAACCTTGCCGACATTGCGCAGCCAGCTTGCCCACCTGCGCGCCCTGGCGGCAGAGAGGCCGACCCTGCCGTCAACTGGAGCAACCGCTGCTTCGGCAGCCGAATTTTCTCGTGCCTCAATCGAGCGCAGTCTGAAGGACAAGGGACTGGAAGTTCAAAACCTCACGCTCAGCGACAGCGGCGTATCGGCAAACTTCAACAATGTCACGTTTGCCGCGCTGACCGAGTGGCTGCAGCAGCTACCGTCATCTGTGCCGTTGAGAGTCAGCGAAGCGAGGATCACAGCGCGCGATATTCCCGGTCGGGTGGATGCGCAACTGAATCTGCAGCGCCTGCCATGAAGCGTTTCGTGTTGATCATGCTGGCGGCACTGCTGAGTGCCGTGTTGACGGCGCTCTTCTCGCTGCCTGCGGCATGGCTGGCGCCTGTCGTCGAGCGGCAGACCGCAGGCCGACTCACGCTCGGTGATCCCGAGGGCAGCTTATGGCAAGGCGCTGCCTTCCTTGGTGTGGCTTACGATGCCAACGCCCCCGTCACGCCGGTGCTCCCCGGCAGGTTTCGCTGGACGCTGTCGCCGTGGTTGCTACTCGGCTGGGTCGATGCGCGTATCGATAATCCTGAGGCGCTGAAGAACACCCTGACAGTTTCGGGTCGCTGGAACGAATGGCAGCTCGGGCCCGTCACGCTGCAGATGCCGGCCCAGCGACTTGCTGCACTAGGTGCGCCGCTAAACACGCTCCAGCCCACAGGCCAGATGCAACTGTCGTGGTCCGGGCTGCGGGTTCGCAGGAGCGGCAATCAGCTTGATGTCGAAGGTTCCATGCTGCTCGAGCTCACCGATATCGCATCAGCCTTGTCGCCGGTCAAACCTTTGGGAGCTTATCGCCTGCAATTCGACTGGCGAGGAGCGCGCGCGCAGCTGACACTGGGCACCTTGTCCGGTCCGCTGCGACTGGAGGGCACAGGAGCGATCGAGCATGGCCGGCTACATTTCAGCGGACTGGCCTGGGCGCAGCCAGGACAGGAACAGAGGCTGGCGATCTTGCTGAATCTTCTCGGGCAGCGGCGCCAAGTGGGAAACCGTAATGTCATCGCGCTCGAATTCCAGTAGATGCCAATGAACGATAGAACGCCTGTGCGCCCGACGATGACGGCCGGCTGGTTACGTGTATGCCTGCTGATTTCCTGCATTGCAGGGGCGCTGCTGCTGACGTGGCGTGGGGCGCGTGCTCAAGATCCCTCATTGAATGAAGCAACACTGAATTTCGTTGGCGCCGATATCGAGTCCGTGGTTCGGGCCATCGGCCATTTCACCGGCAATACTTTCATCATCGATCCCCGCGTGAAAGGCACAATCAATCTGGTCTCGGAAAAGCCCGTTGGCAAAGTGCAGGCTTTCGAGATGCTGGGCTCAGTGCTCCGCCTTCAAGGCTTTGCTATCGTGCGCACGCCTGGCTACATCAAGGTCGTGCCCGAGGCCGAGGCCAAGCTGCAGGCGGCACCTGTGCAGACCGGTCAGGTGCGTGGCGATCAGGTGGCCACGCAGATTTTCCGTTTGAATCATGAAAGCGCGGCTGGGCTGGTCGCGGTACTGCGTCCACTGATCTCGCCTAACAACACAATCAACGCGGACACCACCAACAATACGCTGATCATCACCGACTATGCCGATAACCTGCGACGCTTGGCCCGCATCATTGCCTCGCTGGATGCCCCGGCAGTCGCCGAGATGGACGTGGTCAAACTTGAGCATGCGATTGCCATCGACCTGACCGTGACCGTCAATCGTCTGCTCGAGCCTGTCGGCGCGAGCGGTGCAGCTGATCCGGGACGGGTGTTGCTGCTGGCAGATGCACGCACCAACGCCGTCATTATTCGCGCCCCGACAACCGCCAAGGCCAATCTGGCGCGCACGCTGATCGCAAAGCTCGATCAGCCGACCACCTTGCCGGGCAATGTGCATGTCGTCTATCTGCGCAATGCTGAAGCGGCCAAGCTGGCGCAGGTACTGCGTGCTGTGGTTGCGGGCGAATCTGGCGCAGTGAGCACGGCATCATCTCAGACCACGGCCCCGTCGCCTGTGGCCCCGCAGGGCGGAGGACTTCAGGCAGCACCGTCCTCGCCTGCACCTTCACAGGGGCCGCTTGCGCCCGGTGGTGCCGCTGGGTTCATTCAGGCCGACCCGACCACCAACACGCTGATCATCACAGCCAATGAGCGCGTATATCGCAACCTGCGCGTCATCATTGATCAGCTTGACGCTCGTCGCGCACAAGTCTACGTCGAATCACTGATCGTCGAAGTCAGCGCCGACAAAGCTGCGGAGCTGGGCATACAGTGGGCAGGTGTCTCCAGCGATGGCAGTAGTGGTTACCGGGTTGGGGTGCTGACCGGATTTTCCACCGAGGGCAACAACCTTGTCGCGCAAGCGGCTTCCGTGATCGGACCGAACAAGACGCCGCTGCCGCCGGGGAATGGCCTGACGGCCGCCTTGTTCAACCAGCATAACGGTTCGCTGGGATTGGGACTGCTGGCGCGCGCGCTCGAGAAAAATGTCAAGGCCAACATTTTGTCGATGCCCAATCTGATCACGCTTGACAATGAAGAAGCGCGCATCATCGTCGGCCAAAACGTGCCCTTCATCACCGGACAATTCACCACGGCAGCCTCAGCCGGTGCTGCGGGCGTGAACCCTTTCCAGGCCATAGAGCGGCGCGATATCGGATTATCGCTGCGTGTGCGGCCACAAATCTCCGAGGGCGGCACGGTGAAGATGGCGATCTATCAGGAGACATCCAGCATTCAGCAATCCACTAGCTCCGGACTGATTACCAGCAAGCGTTCGATTGACACCAATGTGCTCGTCGATGACGGTCAGATCATTGTGCTGGGCGGGTTAATCGAAGATACGGTGAGTGACACGGTGGAAAAAGTACCGGGTCTGGGTGATATTCCTGTGCTGGGCTACCTGTTTCGCTACCAGTCCAAACGGCGCGGCAAGACCAACCTGATGGTCTTCCTGCGGCCCATTGTCGTGCGCAATGATGGACAGAGCGTGGCGCTCGCCAGCGACCGCTATGACTACATTCGCGGCGCTCAGTTGGCGATACAGCCAGAACCCAACGTGCTGCTGCCGCGTACTGACACGCCGGTACTGCCGCCGCTGCAAGATGGCCGTCCCGTGGGCGGCCAGCTGCTGAAGTCGCCCTCGCCCGCGATTATTCCCTCCGCGCCGACTTCAGCTGGCGCTTCATCATCTGCCGTGCAACCAATGCCGCCCGCCGAGGTCTTTCCGGTAGAACCGCCCGTCATCGATCAGCGGTGATGCATTATTTTTGATTGCGGAAATGTCTCATGAGTGCGATGCAAAATCCCCGGCTGCTGCCGTTTAGTTTTTCTCGTGATTTTGGCGTGCTGGCCCAAGCAGGCCACGATGCTATTGATGTGTGGATCTCCGACGATACCCAGCCTTCGGCGATTGCTGAGGTCGGACGCCATTTTGGCCGACTGCGACTGCACAAGCTGGCGCGCGAGCAATTGGACAGCGCGATCGCCAAAGCCTATGCCGGCAGCGGCGGCGATGCAGCGCAAGTAGTGGATGAAGTCGAGTCCGACCTTGATATCGCCCGCCTCATGCAGGAGATGCCCGCAGTCGAAGACTTGCTCGAAGCGGCGGACGATGCGCCCGTCATACGCATGATCAATGCCTTGCTCACGCAAGCGTTACGCGAGGGAGCCTCAGACATACACATCGAGCCTTTTGAGCAAGTATCGATTGTGCGCTTCAGAATCGATGGACGTTTGCGCGATATTGTCCGGCCTAAAAAAGGCATCCATGCGGCGTTGATCTCGCGTATCAAGATCATGTCGCAACTCGATATTGCCGAGAAGCGGTTGCCGCAAGATGGACGTATTACGCTGCGTGTCGGTGGCAAGCCGGTCGACGTGCGCGTCTCCACCTTGCCGACCGGGCATGGCGAACGCGCCGTACTGCGCTTGCTGGACAAAGAAGGTGGACGCCTCGATCTTCAGACGCTGGGCATGAGCGAGCAAGACCGACAACAGTTTGACTGGCTGATCACACAAGCTCACGGCATCGTGCTGGTGACCGGACCGACTGGTTCGGGCAAGACGACCACGCTGTATGCGGCGCTCGCGCAGCTCAATGCGTCGACAACCAACATCCTCACGGTGGAAGATCCGATCGAATATGAGCTTCCTGGGGTGGGGCAAACGCAGGTGAATCCGCGCATCGAAATGAGTTTCGCGAAAGCCTTGCGTGCGATCCTACGACAAGATCCGGACGTCATCATGATTGGCGAAATACGCGACCTCGAAACTGCGCAAATCGCCGTGCAAGCCTCGCTTACGGGCCACTTGGTGTTGGCAACGCTGCATACGAATGATGCGGCGGCAGCGGTCACGCGATTGCTGGACATGGGTATCGAACCCTTCCTGCTCTCATCGTCCTTGCTGGGCGTGATTGCGCAACGCTTGGTACGCAAGCTGTGTATTCATTGCCGACAATTTGATGGTCGGCATTGGCATGATCTCGGCTGCGACCACTGCGGACTGAGTGGCTATCACGGCCGCGTGGGTATTTACGAAATATTGGTCGCAACGCCAGAATTACGTGCACAAATACACCACCGGGCCGCCGAGGCCGATCTGCGTTCGACCGCGCAACAGCAGGGTATGCGCACCCTACGCGAAGATGGCCAGCGATGGCTGGCTGATGGCATAACCACTGACGCCGAACTGATGCGGGTGACGAAAGAGTAAACATGCCCGCCTACCGCTATGAAGCTGTTGATGCGATGGGTGTGAGCAGCAAAGGCGTGGTGAACGCAGAGAGCGTGCGCGCGGCGCGCTCAGACTTGCGCGCGCGCGGGTTGGTGCCATTGGTCATTGATGTCATCAGTGGCGTTGGGACTGCACAAGGCGGCGTGCTCGCGCGGCGGTTCGCGGACCATCTGTCGACGACTGAACTGGCGCTCTTCACGCGCCAACTGGCCTCGTTGCTTGAGGCGAAGCTACCATTGGAGCAAGCGCTTTCTGCTTTGCTCGAGCAGGCTGAGCGCGCTTATCTGCGCGATCTGATTGCGTCCATTCGTGCCGAGGTGGTGGGTGGTGCGTCATTATCTGATGCCCTCTCGCGCCACCCGCGTGACTTTACCGACATCTATCGCGCGCTAGTCGCGTCCGGCGAGCACATCGGACAACTCTCGGGAGTATTGTCGCGGCTGGCGGATTTTGTCGAGCGACGCAATGCGCTGGTACAAAAAGTCAAGTTGGCATTTACCTACCCGGCGATTGTTACGGCAGTGGCGTTTGCGATCGTGATTTTTCTGCTGACTTACGTGGTGCCGCAGATTGTGTCCGTGTTCGCAAACACAAGGCAGCAATTACCCTTCCTCACCGTGGCGATGCTCACGATCTCGGCTGGCGTGCGTCACTGGGGATGGTTGTTAGTGGTGATGATTGTGCTGGCCTTCGCTGCATGGCGCCGAGCGCTGCGTGATCCCCAGATCAAACTGCGCTGGCATCGCTGGCTGCTGGGCGCGCCGCTCTATGGACGCTTCGAACGCAGTCTGAATACCTCGAGGTTTGCGAGTACGCTGGCCATTACGATCAGTTCTGGCGTGCCCATCTTGCGTGCATTGCAGACCAGTCGCGACACATTGTCGAACATGGCCATGCGCGAACAGGTGGAGGATGCCACGGCGAGCGTTCGTGAAGGCATGAGTCTTGCGCTGGCCTTGTCTTCACATCCTTATTTCCCTCCCCTGCTGATGCACATGATTCGGGCCGGTGAAATCACGGGTGAGCTACCGGCGATGCTCAACCGTGCATCCCAGATGCAGGAGCAGGATCTGGAGCGACGCGCACTGACCATTGCAGGTTTGCTGGAGCCTGCGCTGATACTCGCGATGGGCGTCGTCGTGCTGCTGATCGTGCTCGCGGTGCTCATGCCCATCATCGAGATCAATCAGCTGGTCAGGTAAACGGGGAGAGCAAGATGACTCGGATGACCGGGACGAATCGACATCAATGAAACACTTCTCCGCTTTTCTGTCATGGCTATTGTTTATTGCGCTATGCGTCTCCCTTGCGTATTGGTGGTTGCAGTGGTTCGCACCGGAGCCCCGTCCATTGGCAACACAACCAATCGCCCAGAGGCCCATGCCGCCGATATCGGCTGCGCTCAATCTGTTTGGTGGCAATCCACAAGCGGGTGCGCTCGCGATTCAATTACGTGGCATCGTGCATGCCGGCCGGGCATCAGAGAGTGTGGCTATTATCGCGGTCGAGGGAAAACCACCACGCGCGCTCCGTGCGAATTCGGAAGTGATGCCGGGTATTCAGCTCAAAGCGATACGCACGCGAGCAGTGATCTTGTCAGGGCCTGCAGGCGAACGGGAAGTGAGATTGCCGGAGTTTTCCACTCTGCCGAGTATCATGGCGGACGGAGCTGGCGCGGGGGCTGCCGTAACAGGGGTAGCCTCTGAGGCACTATGGCAGCCTCAACCTCAGGTGCCACCCCAAGCATCACCGCAACCGCCGCCAGGTGTGCCGCCGGGTCCACAGGGACCATTCGCTTCCGGGGCGGCAAGCACGGGGAGTGGTGCAGAGGGAGCAGAGCCTAAGGTAGGCGCGCCGGGAACTAGGCGCGAGACGCCCTGACGGCACCGCATCACAAAACGTAGCGCGATAGGTCCTCGTTGACCGCCAGCGCTGCCAGCTTCTCATCCACGTACGTAGCGTCGACGGTTACTCCGCCGGCTGCGTCGCGGCCGGCAGAGAACGATACTTCTTCGAGCAGCTTTTCCATCACGGTGTACAGCCGTCGTGCGCCGATGTTTTCAGTTTTTTCGTTGACCGAAAAAGCGATCTCGGCCAGCCGGCGTATGCCATCCTTGGTGAATTCGATGTTCATGTTTTCGGTCGCGAGCAGTGCCTGATACTGGCGTGTCAGGCAGGCATCGGTCGAGGTGAGGATGCGTTCGAAATCAGCGATCGCCAGAGATTCGAGCTCAACACGAATCGGGAAGCGCCCCTGCAATTCTGGTATCAGGTCGGAGGGTTTGGCCAGATGGAAAGCACCTGAGGCGATGAACAGGATATGGTCAGTCCTGACCATGCCGTACTTGGTGTTGACGGTCGTGCCCTCGACCAGCGGCAGCAGGTCGCGCTGCACGCCGGCGCGTGAGACATCCGCACCCTGCGCATTGCCGCGCGCGGCAATCTTGTCTATTTCGTCAAGAAAGACAATGCCGTTCTGCTCGACGTTGGCAATCGCGCGCTGCCGCAGTTCTTCTTCATTGATGAGTCGTCCGGCCTCTTCTTCGACGATCATTTTCATGGCGTCGGCAATTTTCATCTTGCGTGATTTTTTTCTTCCTGCATCCAGCCCGGAGAACATGGACTTGATCTGCTCAGTCATTTCTTCCATGCCGGGCGGCGCCATGATTTCCATTTGTGGGCGTGAGTCCACGACTTCGATCTCGATCTCGCGATCATTCAGGGCGCCCTCGCGCAGTCGCTTGCGGAACGTCTGGCGCGTAGCGTTTTCATTCTTGCTCTCGACAGACTGCGCAGCAGACAAGCCGAAGTCGCGTGCCGGCGGCAGCAGTACATCAAGAATGCGGTCTTCTGCCGCATCCTCAGCGCTGCTGCGTACCTTGCGCATTTCAAGTTCGCGGGTTTGCTTGACACCAATTTCCGTCAGGTCACGGATGATGGTGTCGACATCGCGCCCGACGTAACCGACTTCGGTGAACTTGGTGGCCTCGATCTTGATGAAGGGTGCTTCCGCCAATTTGGCGAGCCGTCGCGCGATTTCGGTCTTGCCAACGCCGGTGGGACCGATCATCAGGATGTTCTTGGGAGTGATTTCATGGCGCAGTGGATCAGGCACCTGCTGACGACGCCAGCGGTTGCGCAGAGCGATGGCAACCGCGCGCTTGGCTTTGGCCTGACCAACGACATGTTTGTCGAGTTCAGTGACGATTTGCTGGGGAGTGAGGTTCATTGCAAGAGTCGATGCCTGTGAGGGAACGGATCAGTCCAGCGTCTCGATGGTGAGCGAGAGATTGGTGTAGATACAAAGCTCGCCGGCGATGGTGAGCGCTTTTTTGACAATCTCGGCAGGTGACAATTCGGTGTTTTCCTGCAGGGCCTTGGCGGCCGACTGCGCGTAGCTGCCTCCGGAACCGATGGCGCCAATACCATCTTCAGGTTCGAGTACATCGCCATTGCCAGTGATGACCAAGGTGGCGTCACGATCAGCGACGAGCAGCATTGCCTCCAGCCGCCGCAGCATGCGGTCGGTGCGCCAGTCCTTGGCCAGTTCGACCGATGCACGCAGCAAGTTTCCCTGATGCGCTTCAAGTTTGGATTCGAAACGCTCTAGCAAGGTAAAAGCATCGGCAGTACCGCCGGCAAAGCCAGCCAGGACTTTGCCATGAAAAAGCTTGCGCACTTTGCGTGCCGAGCCTTTCATGACCACATTGCCGAGTGTGACCTGCCCATCGCCACCCAGCGCAACGATATTGCCGCAACGGACTGAGAGTATCGTGGTTCCGTGAAACTGTTCCATGCTGTGCAGAGAAAATGGCCCTGCGCAGCACGGTGCGGCTCAGGGCTTTCGGTGAATGATAGTCAGCGGGCTGTCGCCACCGACGAGTTTGAGGAGTCGCGCGACGAGAAAGCCAACGTTCCGACATTCTACCGGCTTGCCGCCAGCTGCACGATGCAAGCCGCTCAGCCAGGGTGCAGCCGCGCTCAATTCCACGCGGGCCAAGTGGCTGGCATCGAGCGTGATGACGGTCGAGGTCTGTGTATGCCGCTGTATCTGCAATACGAGCGCGTCAACCGGAAGCCTGATGCAACAGGGTAGCAGGAAGGCGTTTGCATCACTGGTGGGCGAGAGTGAGGATTCTGCTCCAGTTTCCGCGAGCGGCTCTGATGGCGGGGAGACTTCATAGGTAAGGCAGTAATCGACACATAGCGATTCATGATCTTCACGGCGGTCCATCAGTCGCATCAACTCGATCAGCAGCCGCCACGCAGCGTCATTATCGTCGCGCCGCCCCCGCTGGATCAGTGGGCTCAGCGCAGCCACCAGCACATCGCCCTCCGCGATACTGACCTTGCAGCGTTGCTGTTGCCAATGCAAAAACACGTTCAGCAACAACGCGCAGCCCGCGAGATCGATTTCCGAGATCGCACCGAAGGCAAGACAGAAATGCCCCTGCTTTATGCCGGCTTGCTGAAGTTGTTGTAGCGCCGGTTGGCTGTTACCGCTGAGTTTGCCCCGAAAATTCAGCGTCGACCGCGCAGAGTGGGCGCGTGTTGGAGGTTCTGGCGCTGGGGCCCATTGCGGTGGCGAGGTTTCAAAGGTGGACGCATAGTCCAGTGCGAGTTTGTCAAAAAATTCAGGCTGGTTTTGTTCGAGCGCTAGCTCGAACAGCATCCACCAAGCCTGCTTGCGCTCGTGTTCATCATGGGGGTGTGACCGGGCGAGCAACAGCAAGTCGCGTGCGGCATCGATTTGCTGATTGGTAAACAGCAAGGCCGCTTCATCAAGGCATTGGGACAAATGGGGCAAGTCTTTGGCGGTGATATCGGCGGATTTTGCGGGAAGCCAATTCGTGCGGCCGAACTCTGCTGACAGTTCTGATTCGATCGCATCAATTTTGTCGGAGGTACTTTGAGTTTGAGACTCAAGGATGTCATGCGGTTTGCGCACGTGGCGCATCGCTGGTTTTCCGAACAAACCCAGGATTTTCACGGAATATCGTTTCGGCGCAGTGGGGTGAGTGGCGAGAATGCGGCAGTATCACGTCATGCCGCATGGCATGAACATCAGTGCGGCATGAGCGTTGCCGATTAAAGCGGTTGGACCCCGGCTAGTCAAGTTGAGTCACATCGACTGCGGGCACCGGGGGCTCAAGCGTGACGACGACCAGAGGCAACGTCGCGCCGCGTTGACATGGATGCCTAGCCACGATGCGCCGAATTTGCCGTCTGCTTGGATGGCTGACAACACGATTCAGAATCGGGTGCGCACACCGATCATGAAATTGCGCCCGGGTTGAGGAACATAATCTTTCAGTAGCGAGGTCGAGAGGCGAATTTCTTCGTTGAGCAGATTGCGGGCGAGCAGAAACCAGGTCAGGTCAGCGTTTGCGTAACGTTGCACGTAAGAGATGCTTGCATCCACACTGGTGTAGGCATCGCTGGGTGTTTCTTGTGACAGGCTGCTGCTGGCAATGCGCGTGTGGGCGCTGGCATGCAGGACAGACAGGGTAGAACGCCAGTAAGGATCCTGATAACCCATGCTCAAGCCTGTGCGTGTTGCCGGTTGCAGCGGCAAATTACCCAGCGAGTCCAGCGTGCCTCGCGAGCTGTCGGCAAACAGGCGACCGAACCACCCAGGGTCATTCAGGTTGTAGCTGATCTCTGCCTCCACACCGCGCAGGGTGGCATCCGCTTGACGGAAACTGCGATCGCGTAGTGCACGCTCAGGATCGAGGTTCACCTCACCGATAGCACCAAAGATGAAATCCTGAATCTTGTTCTGATACACATTGGTTTTCCAGCGCAGCTTATCCTTTGTCTTTTGCAGGGACAGTTCGAGGTTGTTCGATGTCTCTTTTTTCAGATTGGGGTCGCCGAGATCATAGGTTTCCGTCGGATGATGCGCGCCATTTGAGTAGAGCTCTTCTGCGGTCGGTGCGCGCTGTGCGAATGCATAAGTCGCACCGAGCCCGTAGCCAGGGGTGAAAGCCCAGAGTGCACCGGTCGACCATGAGGCCAGGTTAAAAGATCGGTCGAGTGCTAGTTGCGGTCTGCGTGATACCGACTCCAGCCGACCGCCGATATTGACGCGCACATCACCGAAATCTCGTTCTTCGACCACAAAGCTGGCAAACGACTCAGAGCGTGTACGGGGCACGGTGGGGCTGCCGCCCTCAAGATTCGTCGCTTGGGTGTTTTTTAACTCGGTGTGCAAGCCGAGCGTGCCTCGCCAGCCCGATACGGGCTGATGACTCAGTTCCCAGCGCGCCTCCGTGCTGCGGTTGGCAAAGCGCACATGAGGGTTGTCGCCATCCTCAAGCTCGACGTGCCGATAGTCGGTGTTGGCCAACCTGAAACGCAATTTCTCAACGCCTTCGAGCGGGACGCGCACGACGCTGTCGATATCGACCCGTGTCTGATTGAGATCGATTTTGGATTTTTCATCTGCGCCCCGAATGCCATAGAGCTTGTCCAGCGTGGAGACCGATGCGCCCACATAGCCCCAGTCTCTGACCAGTGAGGCACCAAAGCCCAGACTGCGCTCGCGATTCCCCGAGAAGCTGAGTCTGCCCTGATCACCATCACCCAGCACGCTGCTGTTGCCTGGGATGCGATAGTCTCCGGCATTCAGGGCGGTGCCATCGGCATGTACGCCGATGCCGCCGGCGGATGCATCTGCCGAAAAGCTGGCGAGTTTGCCTTGGTCGACTGTGCTGTATCTGAACTCGGTCTCGCCAGTGGCCTTGGGCTCGAGCGCTGACGGGATGCGATCGTTCACGATATTCACGAGTCCGCCGATGGCGCCCGATCCGTATAGAAGTGCCGCCGGGCCGCGCAATATTTCTATCTGGCGCGCGGAGCCGACCGGGCTTCCCACCGCATGATCATTCGAGATCGCGGAGAGGTCGCCGCTGCCCATGCCGTTCTGCAGAATCTTCACGCGTGGCCCCTCTAGGCCGCGGATGGTGGGGCGCGATGAGCCCGCGCTGAAACCCGAGGCATTCACCCCCAACTCATGCCCCAGGGTTTCGCCAAGTGAGCTACCCAGCTTGTCGCGCAGCGTATCGCCGGAGAGCACGCGCGCAGGCGCAAGGATCATTGCGCTCTCGCCGGATCCCAGTGGATCGGCGGTCACGATGACGGGTGCGAGTGTCTTGGTACTGTCTTCGGCCTGAGCAGGCAAGGTGGCGCTGGCAAATGCGCAGGATATCGCCAGCGCGATGCGGGTCGGTCGGCAGATCATGATCTCTCCACGGAGGTTGACGCGAGTACGGCCTTCGCTGGAAGCGGAGCCGTGATGGCTTGTCTGGGTCTCAGTGGACCGGTGGGGCGCGAGAGGAGAAAAGTGCAACGAAGGACTGCTGCCATGGGCTTGGCAAAGCGCAGACAACTCGGGAAGGTGACAGCGTCAGCAACAACGCAAGCGGGGAGGCGCTGGGCAGACCGGCGCCGAGCGTGGCTGCGTCCAACGCAGCACAGGCGTTGCTGGCTTTCTGGTGATCGAGCACCAGAGTTACTTTGTCGACGGAGGTGCCTTGAAAGGTCGTCTCGGGCTTGGGCGCGCCATGACTGATCGCATGCGCATACCCCAATCCCTGAGCGAACAGCAGGCAGAGCGCAATCCACAACGCCATAATGGCGTTGCTGGTGCGATGCCGTGCGGCGTGTTCCTTCCAAGGGTGCATGTAATGACTTCGCAGAGGGATGCCGGTTCTGTAGGTTCGATGCCGGTTATGCGTCGATACTACTGCAACCATGCATTTCTGTCATGCAAAAGCGCCAGGCCGGATTTATCCGCAGGTGAGCTTCGGGCCCGCTCTCAAACAGGGCGGGTCAGGACGGGAAATTGGGAGGGAGGGGAGGCACCGCTGATGCTCAGCGCGGTGAGGGTTGTACGGGTCGCATGCTCAATTCCTGCGACCCGGCTGGCATACGCTGGTCAGTCGCCGTAGAGCTTTTGCTTGAGTTCGCGGCGCTGTTGTGCTTCGAGCGACAGCGTTGCGGTTGGGCGTGCCAGCAGACGTGGAATGCCGATGGGCTCGCCGGTCTCTTCGCACCAGCCATAGTCACCGGATTCGATGGAGAGCAGCGACTGCTGGACTTTTTTGAGCAGCTTGCGCTCGCGATCGCGGGTACGCAGTTCCAGCGCGTGCTCTTCCTCGATGGTTGCTCGATCGGCCGGATCCGGCACCAGCACGGTTTCGCGCAGGTGCTCGGTGGTCTCGCCGGCATTGCGCAGCAAGTCCTTCTCCAGTTGCTGCAGCCGTGCTTTGAAAAACGCCAGTTGCGCCGAGTTCATGTAATCCTGCTCACCCATCGCAAGAATCTGTTCCTCGGTCAGCGGGGTGCCGTCGCTGATGGCGGGCTTCGAAGTTTTTGTGTTGGTTGCCACGTCGCTTGCTTTCGTCGCTACGAATCGGTGAATTGTATCCAGTCCGCCTCTCATTCTTTTTGTCGCTGCGCAGGCTTGACTGGTCGTCTCGTCGGGGTATCTTTGTTCGGCGCCTCTGGCCGAATGCTGCTGCGTCATGCTCTTGTTGAGCAAGTCGCCAGGGCCGCCCTCCATCGGCCCAGTGCAAATCGGCGGCTATTGTAATCGCATTGTTGGTCTAGGCGACAAACTTTGCATATTTTTAACTACAAGATCATCAACAGGCTCAAGAAAACAGCGGATCATCGAGAGTGACGGCTCGCTTTTCGTGGTTTCGCCGCCTTTCATACCAGACACTGTCGCAAACCTTCAAGGAAGATGTCGCGCGGTAGTGCTTGGCCGATGAAAACGATTTTGCTGCTGCGAGTCTCGCCCTCCCCCCAGGTTGCGCCCAGATCGCTGCCCATGGTTTGGTGCACGCCCTGAAAGATCACTTTGCGTGACGCACCTTGCATCCAGAGTATGCCCTTGTAGCGCAACATTCGGGGCCCGTATACCTGAACCAGATGTCCGATGAAGTCTTCCAGCTTCATTGGATCAAAGGGTTTTTCGCTGCGGAACACAAAGGCAGATATGCCATCGGTATGTTGAGCATCATGGCCATCATGCGCATGGTGAGCGTTGCCATGGTCATGCGGATGAAGGCAATGCTCGTCACATGTGTGATGAGTATTTTCGTTTTTTAGAAATCCGGGATCAATATCGAGTTTATCGTTCAGGTTGAAGCCACGAATATCGAAGATGTGGTCAATTGGCACGCGACCGAAGTCGGCGCGCGCCAGTGGTGCGCGGGGATTGATCCGTCTGAGCCGCGCTTCCAGCGCCGAGAGTGCGTCTTCGCCCACCCTGTCGGTTTTTGAGAGCAGCATCCTGTCGGCGAATCCCGCCTGACGCTGCGCCTCCTCGAAACGATCGAGCTGATGCATCGCATTGCTGGCATCGATAACCGTAATCACGCCATCGAGCAGGTAACTGGTGGCGACCTCGTCATCCATGAAAAAAGTTTGCGCAACGGGCCCGGGGTTCGCAAGACCGGTGGTTTCAATCACTACGCGGTCAAATTGAAGCGCTCCCTCTCGCCGTTTCTGGGCAAGCTGACCTAGCGCCGCGATAAGATCTCCGCGCACAGTACAACAAACACAGCCGTTACTCATCTCAACGATATGCTCTTGCGTCTCTTGCACAAGGATCTCGTTGTCAATGTTTTCCTCGCCAAATTCGTTCTCAATGACAGCGATACGATGACCATGGTTTTCATGGAGCAGCCGGTTCAGCAGGGTGGTTTTACCCGCGCCGAGAAAGCCGGTAAGGATAGTCGTGGGTATCAGGGACATACTAAGTTTTTTGATGAGTGGTGCTTGTCGTCTGTCGCGCTGCAAGGTTTGTCGGCGGAACGCCGAACGTTTTTAATCGACTATGGGGCGGTTGCAGCGTGTGCGTGCGTGCGACCTTTGACAATCAGATCCAAGCCTTGGGTGAACGCCAGACTCAACCGCGCGGTTTTTGCTTGCGCGCCCTTGGGTGGGCTGCATCATACACCTGTGCGAGGCGCTGGAAATCCAGCGACGTATAAACCTGGGTCGAGGCGATTGATGCGTGTCCAAGCATTTCCTGAACCGCTCGCAAGTCGCCCGAGGACTGCAGCAAATGGGAAGCAAACGAATGTCTGAGCATATGCGGGTGCACGTCAGCCGGGATGCCAAGCGCTCGCGCATGCTCCTTGATCCGACGCTGAACTGCTCTCGAGGTCATCCGCCTGCCGCGCAGCGTGACGAACAGTGCACACGCATGCGCATCGGTGGCACCCCTCGCCTCGGACACCCCGAGTTGATATTCCCGGACGCAGAGCCAGTCACGCACTGCTTTGAGTGCCGCAGTGCCGATCGGCACCGTGCGGCGTTTGCTTCCTTTGCCCGTCACAGTGACCTCGCTTGCCTCTAAGTCTATCCATGCCACGGATTCATGTTCACTTGTCTGCACATAATGCATATCGAGGCTGGTCAATTCGGAGACGCGCAAACCACTCGAATACAACAACTCGAACATCGCAAGGTTGCATAGCTTTTGCGATGCTTCCTCGGGAGATTCTTCTTCGTCTTTGGGAGTCGGCGTCGTGCTGACCAGTTTTACAGCATCGTCAACACCGAGGGCTTTGGGCAGGGCCTTGACGCGCTTTGGTGGCTTCACGCCGTCGACAGGATTTGCCGCTAATCCCTGCTCGAGTGCAACCCATCCGAAAAAACCACGCCATGCGGAGAGCTTGCGCGCAATCGAGCCTGGGGACATTCCACGCGCGTGGAACTGCGCGGCAAAACGACGGATGTCGGACGACGCCAGTTCGGCCAGCGGCCGGGCCGACCGCTCGTGCGCCATGTGGATCAATTGATCAAGGTCGCGCTGATAATTCTGTAGCGTGTGTCCCGACAGCTTGCGCTGTGTCTGCAAGTACTGCAGATAAGCATCGATTAATGCCGCATCCTGGCCACTCGGCATGGTTTTTCTGATCAGGCTTGAAGAGCAGCGCTGGTAGTTTCGCCAATGCGCTCGAGAATATCGGTAGCCAGATCTGGAGAGAATCTTTTGGCGTCTGGCGAGCCCAGCACCAGCAGCCCGATACTCTCGTGCGCGCCGGGTTTTTTCAGTGCCACCAGAGCAACCGATTGCATCGCTGATGCGTTGTCCAGCCATTGTGTGCCCGGCTTGCCGTCGGGCGCACCGCAGTAAGGCACGGCCTGCTGGCTGGCCAGGACTTTGGCGGCCTCGATGTCAGGGCCCTGTTGCCATAGGTGGGATATTTCTGCTGGGGTGCTCCAGAGCCGAAGGCTCGCTGCTGGCACACCGAAACACTCTCGTATAGAAGTGAGCACAGCTTCGGGCTTGCGAGCCTCGCCGGAGGAGAGCAGTCGCAATACCCATTGATGGAATTTCTCCATGATTGCTTCGTTATCGCGCGCCGCATGGCCCTGATTGCCCAGCTTCAGTTCTAACTGACGGACTTTGGCGCGCAAAACCTCTACCTGCCGCTCATGCAGCGATACTGTGCGCCCCCCGAGTGCTGTGGTCAGCTTGAGTCCGGCGATCAGGTCTGGATGCTGTTCAAAAAACTCGGGATGGTCTTCGAGATAAATTGCGACGGAATGCGCATCGATGGCGTGAGTCATGTCCAGAGTGTTGGTTCGGGTAATGAATTCGGTGGCTAGGCCGAATTGTAGCCGGGTCTTCTGGCCGCAGGGCATCAAAAAAACGGGCACCCGAGGGTGCCCTGAAAACTACAGAGGAGACTGTGAATCTTCTATCCCTTTCGACAGACAGGGAAACGCTGATTTGTTAAAACCGTAAGTTATGGCCTCTGCACAAGAGCGACAAGGCATTGATTTGAGGGGCTCCTGCGTCTTTCAGCGATACTGGCTTAGACCTATCTCGCTAGGGTGATGGCAAGGCGACAATGCCGCAGATGGTGCCAACCTCCGGCAAGGTATTGACAATGCCGCCAGCAACCTTACGAGTTAGGTTTTTAAAGCCTGTTCAGGCGCTGACAGTGAGGTCGGCGCCCCAGCAGGTCCCGCGGGAAATCTTTGCTTAATCAGAAGAAATGGCGCACGCCGAGGTTGAAGGCCTTTTCGCCGGTGCCGAGCTCGGAGTTATTGCCGACGGTGTAGCCAGCCGCGCTGTCATTATCGATACGTCCCCAAGCGGCATAAAGGTTGGTGCGATTAGACAATGAGTAGGTATAGCCAAGGGCAATTTGATTGGCGTCCATGCTTGCGGCATTTCGCACGTTTTTATTGATGTACGAAGCGATAAAGGTATGTTGGCCAAACGGAATTTGTGTGCCGATCAGGTAATCATTACTTTTTACCCCACCGAAGTCGGTATCCGTAACACCGACGAAAATTTTGGCGACCTTCAAATCGTAATTTGCAGCCAAAAACCAATCTTTACGATTTGGACGGTAGGTGATTGTCTCCGGAGTGGTAGCCGTTGCCGCAGTGACGACCTTCTGAATCCAATCATTGTAGGCAAGTGCGACTTTGAGGTCATTCGCAGTGTAATTGATGGCCGCAGATCTCTCTTGACCATTTGATGAGTTGTCAACAGCTTCTCCAAAGCCATAAGCGAGTTCGGTTGAGAAGCCGGCAAACACGGGCGAGGTGTACTTGACCGCATTGTTCATACGAATCCCGCCGGTGGGCATGAGGTTTTGTGCTGCGCCCGCCATACCCGCAGCGAAAGGATCAGCGACCATCAGCGTGTTGAAGAGGGGGGTGTACTGACGGCCAAGGGTCAGGGTTCCGAGATCGTTTTGCAGGCCGACAAAACTCTGTCGGGCGAACGCCGTATTTGCTTGGGCGAACCCGCCTGCGTCTGCGGCGATACCCGTTTCAAGTACGAACATCGCCGTCATTCCCTCGCCGAGATTTTCCGTACCCTTGAAGCCGAGGCGGGTGCCTGACTGCACGCCGCTGGTCAGTTTGTTAACCGGCGTGAGTTTGGTCGTTTCTGTTGGCACCCCGCTGCTTTCTGCGACAAATCCCATATCGGCCACACCGTAAATCTCTACCACTGACTGCGCATGAGCAGCGCAGGCAAATCCGCCGGACAACGCCAGCGCAGTGAAAAGCTTTTTCATTTTTCGCATCCCCAAATCGAAGTTTTATTGAGAATCCGCACAGGTCGGATGGGTCAACAATAATTTCTAAAATGGAAACGGCTCCAAGATCGGTGGCTCGCGAATAGGAGTTTTGGACAAAAAGAATTTGTGCCGGGCTTGTTGTTGTTTTATTCACACTGCCTGCCGTTGACGCTGCCCTCCTTCAAAGCGCAAAGTTTAGTTTTAAATTTGACAACACTGGCTTGCGCCTCAGCTTGGTCGGCACTTGGAGGGTTCCTGTGGCAGCAGATGCGAAGCAAAACTTCGGTCGCTTGCCAAAGAGGCATCCTCATGCGCTCGATTTGGTTGCATCCGCAACGCCGTCCTGACCCTATGGCGAATCGCGAGGAATTACTGATCATTCGCGCAGCACGTGCGGGCACCGCTGCCGCCCAGCTCGCGCTTGGAAAACGTTATTTGTTTGGTGGCTCGGGGCTTCCCCAGAGTCATGCCACCGCCCTTCACTGGCTGGAAAAAGCCGCCGAAAACAATCAGTCGGATGCCTGGATGCTCATTGGCGCGCATGTGCCTTTTGAGGTGGCCAGCAATGCAGGGAATGCGCTGCGAGTCGCCTTCTGGTACGAGCGCGCTTTTGACGGCGGCATTCCGAAAGCGGGGCTGGTGCTGGCAATGCTGGTGCTCTCCTGCTGGAACCGGGCCGATCACTCCCTTCGCAACAAGGCAATGCGTGCGCTGCAAGCAGCCGCCGAGGCTGGCTTGTCCGACGCGCAGTGGCTACTTGCGCAGCAGCTAGGCATGCAGGGAGGTGGCTTCGCGCACCCCGCTGGCACGCGTCAGTTGCCTGCCGGGCAGCAGATTCATGCCGCGATCGAGTGGGCAACACGTGCTGCAAAAGGCGGCGTCACCGATGCCCAGCGTGCGCTGGCTGAATTCGCATGGGCCGCGAATGATCATCTGAAATTTCTCTTCTGGGCGCTTCCACTGGCACAAGAAATCGATCGTCGCTGCGTTGCGCATGCTGGCCGTAAAACAAATTGTTCCGAGCATGACTTTGATTTGCTTGGCCGATGCGCGCAGGCTCTCCTCGCCACCTCTGATCCAAACAGCCGCCTTATCGAAAAATATCTCCGCCTTGCGGCCGAGAGTGGGCAAAGTGGGGCTCAACTCTCCTACGGTTTATGGATAGCGCGTATGGACAAAAATGGTGCAAGAATTTCTGCCATACCCGGCGTGGCGCATTACAAAAGGGCGATACGCTGGTTGTCTCTCGCAGGCGAACAGGGCGAGGCGAATGCCTGGTACGCGATGTCGCGCATTTTCTTGAAACCCGAATTTTCACGCCGAAGCGTAGCGGAGGCGCGCCGCTACCTCGAGCAGGCCGCACACGGCGGGCATGTGCGCGCGCAAGTGGAGTTGGGAACGGTCGCGTGGCGCAACCGGCGCCTTGATCCCCGCTCAGACATCAAGGCTGTCTACTGGTTGCTGAAGGCTGCAGGGCAAGGTGATATCGAGGCAAGACAGCTGCTCGACCGGATAGTGCCCCCGGTGCGTAAGGCAGAATGGGCTGCCGAAGCAAAAGCGAATTTCACGCGCGAGATGGCGGGTCAGTATCCTTTTCTGGCGGCGCGCATAGAAATGGGCTTCTGGTTCGGATTAACTCGCGCTGAAGCCTTGCTGATTGACTTGCAGGCAGCAGATCATGGCCACTGTCTGGAGATAGACATCCGTCATGAACATCCCCGAAGCCGCAGGCGATTGATTCCTGTACTGACCGGTGAACAGCGTCAAGCACTCGATCGCGCAGCGCGCGTGTTCGATACGGTGGATGGGTCGCCGGTGGGAGCAGAGGGCAACTACCGGCAAAGGCTTTACCGGTTCCGAAGCCTGATGGGCACTCGCCACGAATCAGAGCGACCATCGACCTGAGACGCCACATTGCCTAAATTCGAAGCGCATTGTGTCGCTGATTGCTGGCACTCAGATGTCGATACATCCCTCAAACACACTCACGGCCGGCCCTGTCAGTACCACGGGCGACTCCCCACCCGGCCAAGCAATCGACAGTTCTCCGCCCCGGGTGGATACAGACACAGGAGAATCGAGCAAGCCGCGCAGAATACCCGAGACGACGGCAGCGCAGGCGCCGGTTCCACACGACAGGGTTTCGCCTGCCCCGCGCTCGAAGACGCGAAGCCGGATGTGGTGACGGTTCACGACCTGCATGAATCCGGCATTGACCCGCCGGGGGAATCGACGATGGCTTTCGATTGCCGGGCCCTCCGATTCCACGGGCGCAGAGTCCACGTCATCTACCACTTGCACCGCATGCGGGTTACCCATCGACACCACCACAACGGATGCGATCTTGCCATTCACCTCGAGTGGCCAAACCGACGCCAAGTGATCCGCCGTGGCGATCAACCCTGCTTCGTCGAAAGGCACGGAGTCTGTCGACAGCGCAGGCATTCCCATATTCACTGAAATACGACCGTCATCTTCAAGCCGGGGTGCTATTACGCCGGACATGGTTTCGACCCGAATTTCCCGTCGCTCAGTCAGGCCCTTGTCAACCACAAACTTGACGAATGCGCGCGCACCATTGCCACACTGCTCAACCTCGCCACCATCCGAATTGAATATCCGGTAGCGAAAATCGACACTGCTGCTACCGGGCCTTTCGACAACGAGAATCTGGTCCGCTCCAATGCCAAACCGCCGATCGGCCAAAGCGCGCCATTGATCAGCAGTCAGATTGACCGACTGGCTGGTGCCATCAATCACCACAAAATCATTCCCGGCGCCGTGCATTTTCGTAAATTTGAGTTTCATGCTGAAAGTAATATCCGAACTTGGTTGCGCGGCTTGATCAGAGCGCCGCAGGCGGTTTTCACTTTGAATAATCATACAACCGTGGCATGCCTTCCGGCCGGGTCTTGAAGCGCTTGTGCGACCAGAAATACTCCGCCGGTGCCTCCATAATTCGATCTTCAATAAACGCATTCATGCGGCGCGTCGCTTCGGTGATATCCGCCCCAGGGTAGTTTTCCCACGCGGGATAGAACCGCACTTCCCAGCCCCGGTACCCCGGTTGAAAACGGGTAATTACGGGGATCACCTGCCCTTGCGTGGCTGCGGCTAATCGTGCAGGGGCCGTTAGTGTGGCCGCGGGTATGCCGAAGAAAGGAACGAACACAGATTCTTTACGGCCAAAATCCATATCCGGGAGCATCAGGAATGGCCGCCCATTGCGCATCGCTCGGATGATAGGCTTGATTCCGGCATCACGTGCCAGCAGATTGCGCTCATCCGTGGTGAAGCGCAGCCTTCCTTTTCGAAGCGCTTTGTCAAACAGGTCGTTGCGCTGGCGTGTGTAAATCGAGCAAGCGGGCCCTGCCATTGTGATCGCTGTGCCCGCGACTTCAAGACAGACAAAATGCGGGCATAAAAAGATGGTCGGGTGTGTTTGTGCTGCTGCGGTGGGCACCGATGGCGTGACTCTGATCAGTCGTTTCAACCGCCATTCAGGTGCCCACCAGAGAATTCCCCGCTCAAGCACGCTGCGCGCGTAGCCTTGGAAATGCGCGCGTGCGATGGCTCGACGCTCGAGCTCTGTCATCTTGGGAAAGCAAAGCTGCAAATTAGTCAGTGCGATCGTTCGACGGCTGCGAACGACGATGAATAACAAGCTACCTATCAGTTTGCCCAGTCGGCCAAGAACGGGCAGCGGGAGCCAGTGCAGCACCCACATTAACCCCAACAGAAGTCGCATGGTCATGCGGACGCTCCCGGCATTGGTGTCCTGCCTTTGTAGCGGTTATAGCTCCAGAAGTATTGCGCGGGACAGCGAGCGATCAGCGATTCCATCGCAGCATTGATGGTTTGTGCCTGCTCCTGCTGGGTGCTGGGAAGTACCTGATCAAACGGGACAAAATGCACTGCAAAGCCCGCTCCTCGGGGTAGCCGCTCCGCGTAGGAGAGTACCAGCGGTGCGCCACTCATTGTGGCGAGTTTGGCGGGCAGGGTCATCGTATAGGCGGGCTTGCCAAAAAAATCGGCCCAGACCCCTTCGCCAGCGCCCGGCACCTGGTCGGGCAGGATGCCGACGCAGCCTGCATTGCGTAGAGTTCGCAAGAGCAGGCGCACCCCCGACAAATTCGCCGGCGCAAGATGCAAGCCTTGGCGGCTACGCGCTTGCTCAAGCAATGGCTGTAGCACTGGCATCTTGGGTGGGCGGTACAGCGCTGTTAGTGGTGTACGGCTGGCAATTACCTGAGCAATGATTTCGAAGCAGCCGAGGTGCGGTGTAAGAAAGATCACCCCTCTTCCCTGATCAATAGCGCGCTGCGCGACTTCCCATTGCCTAACTCGCGCCGAGCCGAGCACGCGCGCCGGATTGCCACACCACACAAAAGGGAGTTCGAGCAGACTCTTCCCTGCCTCTGTGATGACCTTGTGACGCTCGCTGAGGTAACCAGAGCAATCAAGATTTGCCCACATTCTCTTCCGATACGCCGGTGAGCAGACATACACGACCCAACCGGCAGCAGCGCCGAGTGCATGCATCAGCGGCAAAGGTAAGCTTGAAAGAATCTTGAAAAGACGGAGCAGCATCCGGGGAGGCGGGAGATTTTGCTGAATTCTGGCAAGACGCGTAAAATAGCATGAAGTTTTCACCGCCGAGTTAATCAGACAACTTGCGAGGCGGTCTACAAATTTCGCTAAAGCGTCGCAGGCTCACGAGATTGACCGCGACAGGTTGTCAATTTTTTTAGGGGAGCTTGCATGTCAAACGAATACCTGTTCACCTCCGAGTCAGTGTCCGAGGGTCATCCGGACAAAGTCGCCGACCAGATCTCCGATGCGATTCTTGATGCGATCCTTGAACAGGATCCGCGGGCGCGCGTGGCTGCAGAGACACTCTGCAACACCGGTCTTGTGGTGCTGGCCGGTGAGATCACCACGACGGCCACGGTCGATTACATTAAGGTTGCCCGCGAGACGCTAAAAGGTATTGGTTACGACAACACGGATTTCGGTATCGATTACAAGGGCTGTGCCGTCATGGTCTGCTATGACAAGCAATCGCCAGACATCGCGCAGGGTGTCGACGAGGGCAAGGGCATCGATCTCGACCAGGGTGCGGGCGATCAGGGCCTCATGTTTGGGTATGCCTGTAACGAGACGCCCGAGCTGATGCCGGCCGCTATCTACTACTCCCACCGCATCGTCGAGCGTCAGTCGCAACTGCGCAAAGATGGCCGCTTGCCCTGGCTGCGCCCGGATGCGAAATCCCAAGTCACGCTGAAGTATGTGGACGGCAAGCCGGTGGCTATCGACACCATCGTGCTCTCGACCCAGCATGCGCCAGAGATGGAGCACAAGCAGATCGAAGAAGCCGCGATCGAACAGATCATTCAACCAGTCGTGCCCAGGGAGTGGCTCAGGAACACCCGGTACCTCGTCAATCCGACCGGGCGGTTTGTCATCGGCGGACCACAGGGCGATTGCGGCCTGACTGGCCGAAAAATCATCGTTGACACCTACGGTGGCGCGGCGCCGCATGGCGGTGGTGCTTTTTCCGGCAAGGATCCTTCCAAGGTGGACCGCTCGGCCGCCTATGCAGGTCGTTACGTCGCAAAGAATATCGTGGCTGCAGGGCTCGCCGATAAATGTCAGATCCAGATTTCTTATGCGATTGGCATTGCACAACCGACTTCGGTGATGGTGACCACCTTTGGTACCGGCAAAATCAGTGATGAAAGAATCGAAACGCTGGTGCGAGAGCATTTCGATCTTCGTCCGAAAGGCATTGTGCAGATGCTCGACCTACTGCGTCCGATTTATCGCAAGAGTGCCGCTTATGGCCACTTCGGTCGTGAAGAGCCTGAGTTCAGCTGGGAGCGCACTGACAAGGCGGCAGCACTGAAAGCCGCTGCCGGTCTCTGACCTGCCGCCGAGCGATCACCAAAAAACAGGCTTGGTGCGCAAGCCTGTTTTTTTGTTCAGATGAATTACACCCGACATCGCTTGCGCATGCGGCGTCCTCTGCGCGTCAATCGTGAGAGCAGCGGCTCACTTTGGCGTGCATTGAGATGGGCGTGTGAACGTCGTCGCATTTTCGATTAAAATGGACTTAGTCAAGGAGCGTTGCGACAGGATTTTCACCCTGCCAGGCTTGGCTAGTTTTCACGCAACGGCGCTCACGTTACTTTTTTCCATGGAAAGGAGGGCGTGATGAGCGCCGTACTCAAACCCGCAAATTCCCACGACTATCACGTTGCCGACATCAGTCTCGCTGATTGGGGCAACAAAGAAATCCGTATTGCCGAAACCGAAATGCCCGGCCTGATGGCTATCCGCGAAGAATACGCGGCAACCCAGCCACTCAAAGGTGCACGCATCACTGGTTCTCTGCATATGACGATCCAGACCGCCGTGCTTATTCAGACGCTCGAAGCGCTGGGCGCCCAAGTGCGCTGGGCCTCGTGCAATATTTATTCAACACAGGATCATGCCGCCGCAGCGATCGCAGCCAATGGTACGCCGGTGTTTGCGTACAAAGGCGAGACACTCGACGAATACTGGGACTACACTCACCGCATCTTCGAATGGCCGGATGGGGGCCACTCGAACATGATTCTTGACGATGGTGGTGATGCGACGCTGCTGCTGCATCTCGGCGCGCGCGCAGAGAAAGATCTCGGCGTGCTGGATCACCCAGATTCCGAAGAAGCCGTTTGCCTGTTCAATTCGATCAAGAAAAAGCTCGCGACCGACAGCACCTGGTACTCGACCCGCCTTGCGCAGATCAAAGGCGTGACCGAAGAGACAACCACGGGTGTGCATCGCCTCTACCAGATGCACAAGGAAGGCAAGCTGGCTTTCCCGGCGATCAACGTGAATGATTCGGTCACCAAGTCCAAGTTCGACAACCTGTACGGCTGTCGTGAGTCACTGGTCGATGGCATCAAGCGCGCGACCGATGTCATGATCGCCGGCAAGATCGCTGTTGTTGCGGGTTATGGCGATGTGGGCAAGGGCTCGGCGCAGGCGCTACGCGCGCTGTCGGCTCAGGTCTGGGTCACCGAGATTGATCCGATTTGCGCACTGCAGGCGGCGATGGAAGGCTACCGCGTCGTGACGATGGATTATGCGGCAGAGCATGCCGACATTTTTGTGACGGCGACGGGCAACTACCATGTGATCACGCATGAGCACATGAAGAAAATGAAAGATCAGGCCATCGTCTGCAACATTGGGCACTTCGATAATGAGATCGAGATCGCCGCCATCAAGGGGTACAAGTGGGAAAATATCAAGCCCCAGGTTGATCATGTGATCTTCCCTGATGGTAAGCGCATCATCTTGCTCGCAGAAGGCCGTCTGGTGAACCTCGGCTGCGGCACTGGCCACCCCTCCTATGTGATGAGCTCCTCCTTCGCGAACCAGACCATTGCCCAGATCGAGTTGTACTCCAACACAAAGGCCTACCCGATAGGCGTGTACACACTGCCCAAGCATCTGGATGAGAAGGTCGCTCGTCTGCAGCTGAAAAAGCTCAACGCCCAGCTCACTCAGCTAAGCGAAGAGCAAGCTGCTTATATCGGCGTCAAGCAAGACGGCCCCTACAAGCCGGATCACTACCGCTATTGATCCCCCTTGATTGGTTGCGGTTCACCGGAACTGCAGCGCCAAGAGCTCCTCGTGGGCTGATGGCACTGCGGTCCGGGCCGCTTGCCTGAAACTCTCCCATGCGCCTGCTGCTGATCTGGCTGATCAACACCGTTGCCTTGTTCGCTATCCCGCAGCTGCTCGAGTCGGTGCGGATCGACAGCTTCACCACAGCCTTGGTTGCTTCTTTGGTGCTTGGCCTGGTCAACACTCTGCTACGTCCGGTTCTGATTTTGCTGACTCTGCCCGTGACCTTCCTGACGCTGGGCTTGTTCATTTTCGTGATCAACGGCGTGATGTTCTGGGTGGTGGCAGATTTGGTCAAGGGATTTCAGGTCGATAATTTTGGTGCCGCCATTCTGGGCGCGCTGATCTACAGCGTGCTCTCATGGATACTCTCCACGCTATTGCTCAGAAAATAAATGTCAGAAAAAGCTCTCCCCTCCGCGACGCGATTCAGCGTGGAGTTCTTTCCTCCGAAGACGCCAGAAGGCTCGGAGAAACTGCGCGCGTCACGCAAGATCCTGGCGGCGCTGCAACCGGAATATTTCTCAGTCACCTTTGGCGCGGGTGGATCCACGCAATCCGGTACCCGCGATGCCGTTCTGGAAATTCACAACGAAGGTCATGTCGCCGCACCCCACATATCTTGCATCGGTCGTTCGCGCCACGACCTGCGCGAAATACTCGCTGAATACAAACAGGCCGGGATACGCCGCCTCGTCGCACTGCGCGGGGATTTGCCCAGCGGTTTTGGCGGCTTGGCCGGCGATTTTAATCACGCCAATGAGCTGATCGAATTTATTCGTGCCGAAACAGGCGACTGGTTTCATATCGAGGCAGCGGCCTACCCGGAGATGCATCCGCAGGCGAAGTCGCCACAGGAAGACCTGAATAATTTTGCGCGCAAGGTAAAGGCAGGCGCTAACTCGGCGATCACGCAGTATTTTTACAACTCTGATGCGTACTTTCGTTTTGTTGATGATGCGCACAAGGCCGGTGCCGATGTGCCTGTTGTCGCAGGCATCATGCCCATCACGAATTACACACAGCTATCGCGCTTCTCCGACATGTGTGGCGCCGAGATACCGCGCTGGATACGTCTTAAGCTGGCCAGTTTTGGTGATGACGGCTCCTCGATACGAGCGTTCGGTCTTGATGTGGTCACCGCGCTGTGCGAGCGGCTAATCAGAGGTGGGGCGCCCGGCCTGCACTTTTACTCGCTCAATCAGGCAGAGCCAACCCAGACGATCTGGAAACGTCTGATCAGTCAGTGATGATCAAATCCAGAGCGATGTCATGTGGGTCGGTCGGGAAACTGACCCGCGTGCTCGCATAGGCAATGCCCAGTGCCTTCGGGCGCGGGTTAACGGCAAGCGTGCGATCAAAATAGCCGCCGCCGAACCCCAGTCGAAAGCCTTGTTCATTGAATCCCACACAAGGCGCCAGCACCACGTCGGGCGCAATCTGTGCAGTTCGCACGGCCGGCGCCTGCATACCGCTCGCGTCGCGTGCCAAAGGCTCTCCCGGCCGCCATCGCTGATAGACCAGCGCGGCTTGTTTTTCCAGCGCAACCGGCATCGCCAACAGGATGCCGCGTGCTTCCAGCCCTTGATAGAGCGGCATCAGCTCCGGCTCACCTGCCATCGCCAGATAAGCACCCAGCGAGCTGGGTCGATGCGCATCAAGCCATGTCAACAGGGCGGCCATGATTCGTTCGTCGGCCTGCGCCTTGACATCGGCGGGCATCGCCCGACGTGCTGTAATCAGTTGGTGGCGCAATGCCGCTTTCACAGATGGGTTATTCATCGCAACTCGTTGAAGAGAACCTTGCATTGAACGAATTGCTGCATGGTATTCTAAACAGAACTTTTTTATTGAAATTTCGGAAGTCTTGATGATTCGCAAAAGCTGCAAATTTTGGATAGGCGAACTGCTGTTGTCCGCTTTGGTCATCCTTGTTCCGTCCACCGCAATGTCTGCCGTGCCCAAACGCGGCGTTGTCACGCGTACAGTCGTCACTGCCACTGGTGCGGATGCTGATTTCATCGCCTTGCGTGAGGCGTCGCTGCGCGGCGATACCGGGGATGCCGGCCGACTGGCAGCGCGGCTCACTGAGTACCCCATTCAATCTTATGTTGACTACTACCGACTGTACCCCCGGCTGGCATCGGCACCGGAGGGAGAGATACGCAGCTTCCTTGGTCGTTATGATGGTACGGCAATTGCGGACAGACTCAGGAACGACTGGCTACTGATGCTGGGTCGAGCACGTGACTGGCGCGTATTTGATGAGCAATATCCGCTGTTCGTGCTCAACGATGACGCGCAAGTCAAATGCTACGCATTATCCTCGCGCGTTGCCAAGGGCGAGTATGTCGCCAAGGCGGCTCGTGAGTTACTGGTCCTGCCTAAGAATTATGGCGAAGCTTGCGTCGATCTCATCAGTCGGCTCTACCAAAACAAGCAATTCAACGAAACCGATCTCTGGCATCAGGTCCGGATTGCCGTCGAGTATGGCAATGTCGGTGCGGCACGACGTATCGCATACCAAATGGATGTCAGCGAGCGTCAGCTCATGCCGGCTATCGACAAGCCGGCGATGACGGTCGATCGCGGTGCAGCAGGCTCTCGCGCCACCAAAGAATTATTCCTCATCGCCTTGGGCCGGCTGGCTAAAGATCATCGCGACCGCGCCGAGCGCGCGCTCCACAAGGCACTATTCAGGCTCAGCCATGAAGAGCAGGCGCAGGCTTGGGCGCAACTGGCGCTACCGGCCTCGCTCGCATTGTCCAAAGACGCGGTCGGGTTCTGGCGCAAAAGCTGGGATGCCACCCTGTCCCAGGAGGCTTATCACTGGCGCGTCCGGGCCGCATTGCGTGATGGCGACTGGTCCATGGTAGGTCGTGCGATCGACAGCATGCCTGCCGAGATGCAAAAAGAAGCGACCTGGGTCTATTGGCGCGCGCGCGCACACCAGGTAGCAAACCATGCAGAACAGGCCAACAAGCTCTTGCTGAGCATCGCGACGCAGTATCATTTTTATGGCCTGCTCGCGGCCGAAGAACTGGGACAAAAACTTGCTGTGCCGCCGCGACCCCAGCCCCCCACGGCGGAAGAAATGGCCGAGGCGGCGGCCAATCCCGGGTTTCGTCATTCGCTGAAGTTCTTTGAAATGGAGTTACGTTTCGAGGGTAACCGCGAGTGGAACTGGCAGCTGCGCAAGCTCAGCGAACGACAGCTACTTGCAGCAGGCGAATTCGCTCGACAGAATGACGTCCTGGATCGCATGGTGACTACCGCTGATCGCGCAAAATCAGAACTCGATTTTGGTCAGCGCTTTCCCACGCCGCACGACGACATTATGACTGCTGCCGTGCAGCCGATAGGTCTGGACAAGGCTTGGGTATATGGGCTCATGCGTCAGGAGTCGCGCTTCGTGAAGGCTGCGCGCTCCAATGTCGGAGCATCCGGACTGATGCAGATTATGCCGGCGACTGCGCACTACGTCGCGCGCAAGATAGGCATGGCGGGTTTTTCGCTCAGTGGACTCAACGACACACGCACGAACATTACGCTCGGGACGCAGTACCTCAACATGGTGCTGGGTAGCCTGGGGGGTTCTCAGACACTGGCCACAGCAGCCTACAACGCCGGCCCGAGCCGTCCACGGCTGTGGCGATCCACGCTGGACAAACCGGTCGAGGGCGCGATCTTTGCCGAGACGATTCCATTTTCCGAGACCCGTGGCTATGTGAAGAATGTGCTGGCAAACACCACATGCTACGCCGCACTGTTCGACAGCAAGGCGCCCTCACTGAAATCTCGTCTGGGGGTAGTGTCACCGCGTGACGCCCTGCTGAGCGAGCTGGGCGATCTACCTTGATCGGCACAAGATGAAACACGAATCGATTCTGGTCATTGGTGGTAGCGGTTTCATCGGTTCGCACATCGTCGCCGGTTTGTCTGCTGGCCGACGGCATGTGATCGTACCCACGCGTCGTTTGGTGCGCGCGCGCCATTTGTGGGTGTTGCCTACCGTTAGTGTGGTTGAGGCCAACGTATTCGATCCCCAGAGTCTAGACCGGCTGTTGGCGCAGGTTGATGCGGTGATCAATCTGGTTGGTGTGCTGCATTCGCGTCCCGGCACGCCCTGGGGTCCTGCGTTCGAACGCGCGCATGTCGAGCTACCGCGACGGCTGGCGGTCGCCTGCCAGCGGTTGGCTGTCACGCGATGCCTGCACATGGGTGCGCTGGGTGCCGACATTCATGGCCCGTCGATGTACCAGCGTTCCAAGGCAGCAGGCGAGCAAATCATGTTGGATGCTGCCGGTCTGAACGTCACTAGCTTTCGCCCATCCGTCGTGTTTGGACCTGAAGACAATTTTCTGAACATGTTCGCCAGGCTGCAGTCGCTGCTGCCGGTGCTGATGCTGGGCGGGTTGCAGGCGAAATTCCAGCCAGTGTATGTGGGCGATGTCGCGCAAGCCTTCATCAACGCATTGGAAGATCATGACACCTTCGGCAAGGTCTATGAGCTGACAGGTCCGCATGTGTACACCCTGAGACAACTGCTGCACCTCGCCGGGACGTACAGCGCTCATCCCCGCCCGGTGATCGGTTTGCCGGATTCGCTGGCGCGTCTGCAGGCGTTTTTCCTGGAGCATGTGCCCGGTGGTCCTCTGATGAGCCGAGACAACCTCGACTCGATGAAATCCGATAACCTCGCCAGCGGAAAATTTCCCGTACCAGCGGGTTGGCGGCCCACGCCACTCGAGGCGATCGCGCCTCAATATCTTTCGGGTCGCTGAAGGATGTTTTCCTTCAAGACCTATGTCGTTGGCGGTGCTGTGCGCGATACGCTGCTGGGTTTGCCCGTCAAAGACAAAGATTACGTGGTCGTCGGTGCCACGCCCGAGCAGATGCGCCAGGCGGGGTTTACGCCGGTCGGTAAAGATTTTCCGGTTTTTTTGCATCCCCAGACCCACGAGGAATACGCGCTCGCACGCACCGAGCGCAAGACGGCGCCCGGCTACGCCGGATTCTCGTTTCACGCCAGCCCTGAGGTCACTCTCGAAGAAGATTTGCTACGACGTGATCTCACCATCAATGCGATTGCGCAGGAGAGTGATGGCAAGTTGGTTGATCCCTATGGGGGACAGCAAGATATCGAAGCCAGAATCTTTCGCCACATCTCGCCCGCGTTTGCCGAAGATCCGGTGCGCATTCTGCGCATTGCGCGCTTCTCTGCACGGTTTGCCGATTTCAGTATCGCGCCCGAGACTTTGGCGCTCATGCAGCGGATGGTGTCCTCGGGCGAGGTCGATGCCTTGGTGCCAGAGCGTGTTTGGCAAGAGGTGTCACGAGGTCTGATGGAGGCTCGCCCATCACGCATGTTTGAGGTACTGCGCGCGTGTGGCGCACTGGCCCGTCTGATGCCCGAAATTGATGAACTCTCCGGAGCGCTTCCGTCGGGAGCAGATCATCCACAGAGAGATGCTTTTGCTCACGCCATGAGAGTGATCGATGTGGCAGCGAGCGAGCACACGGCGCTGCCCGTGCGATTTGCCGCGCTCGTGCACGATCTGGACAAGAACGCAACGCCAGCGATTGACCGGCCCCTTCTCGGGCCCGCCGAGCCGGGCAGCGATGAGCTTGCCGATCAGCTGTGCCGCCGGCTGAAATTGCCGAATGAGGTTCGTGATCTGGCATTGCTGGCTGCTCGTGAGCACGGAAACGTGCGTCGTGCCATGGAAATGAATGCCACGACGGTGGTCAGTCTGCTCGAACGCTGCGATGCCTTCCGCAGGTCGGCGCGCTTCGCCGACCTGCTCAAGGTCAGTGAATGCGACCAGCGCGGTCGAACAGCGGCTGCCGAGCGCCCATTTCCGCAGACGGCCTACTGTCTAGCGGCACTGGCCGCTGCCCAGCAGATTAATGCGGGAGCCATTGCCGCTGACGTCACCACCCAAAATCCTGAGCGTCCTGCCGAACGCATTGCAGCGGCCATCCACGCTGCCCGAGTTGAGGCTGTCAGAACAGCGCTTGGTCTAAGCGGGTCGTCAACTACGGAATAAAAAAACGGATCCGACGGGTTGATCGGATCCGTAACACGCCGTTGAAGGCGCGGGGGCGGGGCCAAAAGCGGCCCCCAGAGGAGGGAGTCGTGAGGTTCAGCGTTCAGGATGCTCCGGCAAGGCAGCGCGGATTTCATCCTCGGTCAGCTTGCCATCTCTGTTCTTGTCCAGCTTGTCGAAATCGTTCGCCAGCTTAGATAGTTTTGCGGCGTCCACCTCTGAGCGACTCAGTGCCCCATCGCCATCCTGGTCAGCACGCTTCCAGTGATCGCGCATCTTGGCACGCATGTGCTCGTGAAATTTGTCATGCATCGCTTTGTGATGCGCCTTCATTTCTTCCCTGGAGATCAATCCATCATGGTTGGTGTCAACTTCATTGAATAGCGTATCCATGCCCTCGCGCATCTCGTCGCGACTAATACGGCCATCATGGTTTTTGTCAAATTGCGAGAACATCGGCGGCATCCGCTCGCCATGCCTATCGTGGTGCATCTCGCCGCCGCCATGATGATCGGCGAGTGCGATACCGCTGGATAAAAGGCTGGTCGACAACAGAGTAAGGTAGGCGAAAGATTTCATGGGGCATCTCGTCAAATGATGGGGAGTGGTGCCCAGATGGTCACGCAGTGGCGCCCTGTCGGGCCGGGGATTTACCCCTTGTTACAGATGGTTCGGGCAATCGGACCCGGGTTGCCAAGTCCCATCGCCCTGAGCCAAACTTTCGCTCGCGCCGGACTGCCGGGATGGTTTCAGCATAGGGATTCATAGGAGCGATATATACTTCAAGAAAAGGCCTCTCCTAGAGGCCGCGACGACAACGGGGACATTCATGAATGCACCGCTCGACAGGCAGAAGGCATTGCAGCCCGATGCCATTTCTCTGGATGACAAATACACGCTAGAGCGTGGCCGTGTCTTCCTTACCGGCACACAGGCCCTTGTTCGGCTGCCAATGATGCAGCGTCAGCGCGACCTGGCAGCGGGCCTGAACACGGCGGGTTTCATCACCGGCTACCGAGGTTCTCCGCTGGGGGCGGTCGACCAGACGGCCGCCAAGGCAAAGAAATTTCTCGAAGCGAACCATGTGCAGTTTCATCCCGGCGTCAATGAGGATCTGGCCGCGACCTCAGTGTGGGGCACGCAGCAGACCAACCTCTTCCCCGGCGCAAAATATGATGGCGTATTTTCAATCTGGTACGGCAAAGGGCCCGGTGTCGATCGTTCGGGTGATGTGTTCAAGCATGCAGTGGCTGCGGGCACCGCAAAGTACGGCGGCGTGCTGGCGCTGGCGGGTGATGATCATGCAGCAAAGTCGTCTACCACGGCACACCAGAGCGAACATATCCTGAAAGCGTGCGGTCTTCCCGTGCTGTATCCCGCCTCCGTGCAGGAATATCTCGATTACGGCCTGCATGGATGGGCGATGAGTCGCTACGCCGGCCTGTGGGTTGCGATGAAATGCGTAACTGATATCGTCGAATCCGGCATGACGGTCGATATCGATCCGGAGCGTGTGAAGATCATTCTGCCCGACGATGTCGAGATGCCTCCCGGCGGCCTGAACATTCGCTGGCCCGACGGCATTCTTGAGCAGGAAGAGCGGCTGGTCAATTACAAATGGTACGCAGCGCTTGCCTATGCTCGCGCGAACAATCTGAATCGCACCATCTGGGACAGCCCGAATGCCCGCTTTGGCATCTTCACCACCGGAAAATCCTATCTTGACACCCGACAGGCCTTGCACGACTTGGGCATTGATGAACAGGTGGCGCGGGAGATTGGCATTCGTTTGCACAAGGTCGGCATGAGCTGGCCGCTCGAGGCAGAAGGCACGCGCAAGTTTGCCACCGGTCTGGAGGAGATTCTGGTCGTCGAAGAAAAGCGCCAGCTGCTGGAATATCAGCTCAAGGAAGAGCTATACAACTGGCGCGATGACGTTCGTCCCCGCGTCGTTGGCAAGTTTGACGATACGGGTGAATGGAGCAATAAGCGCAAGAGCGGTCACGGTGATTGGCTGCTGCCCGCCACCTATGAGCTCAATCCTACGCTGATTGCGCGTGCGATTGCGTCACGCATTTCCACCTACTTTGCCGGCCACCCGGTAGAACAGCGTGTGCGCGAGCGTATCGCCTATCTTGAATCGCGTGAAGCGGTGCTCAAGGTCAGCGCGGCATCGAATCCACAAACAGATCGCACCCCGTATTTCTGCTCTGGCTGTCCACACAACACCTCGACCCGCGTCCCGGAGGGAAGCCGTGCGACGGCGGGGATCGGCTGCAGCTACATGGCCTTGTGGATGGATCGGTCCACGGCGACGTTCACGCACATGGGCGCCGAAGGCACCAACTGGATCGGCCATGCGATGTTCACGAACGAACAACATATTTTTGCGAACATCGGCGATGGCACTTATTACCACTCGGGTTTGCTGGCGATACGAGCGGCTGCCGCTGCAGCCTCGAAGATCAGCATGACCTTCAAGATTCTGTACAACGATGCGGTCGCCATGACCGGCGGACAGGCACATGACGGTCCGATCGATCCAGCAGCTATCTCGCGCCAGATTGCTGCAGAAGGTGTGCGGCCTATTGTGGTCGTCACCGACGAGCCGGACAAATATCCATCGAATACCGACTGGGCGCCTGGCACCACCATTCGTCATCGTAGCGAACTCGATGCGGTTCAACGTGAGTTACGCGAGGTAAAAGGTGTCTCGGCGATCATTTATGACCAGACCTGCGCCTCTGAAAAGCGCCGCCGTCGCAAGCGTAATGAATATCCGGATCCCGCCAAACGGGCGGTTATTAATGATGCCGTATGCGAAGGTTGCGGCGATTGCAGCGTCAAATCCAACTGCCTGTCAGTGGAACCGTTAGAAACCGATTTCGGTCGCAAGCGACAGATTAATCAATCCAGTTGCAACAAGGATTTCTCGTGTGTGAATGGCTTTTGCCCCAGCTTCGTCACAGTCGAAGGCGGACAGCTCAAGAAACCCAAGAAAGCTTCCACACAGGGCAACACTGGTGCATCGGTAATGGAGCGCGCCGCAGCACTCCCCAAGCCCGCGATGCCATCGATGGATCAGCCCTTCGGCGTGCTGGTGACGGGCATCGGCGGCACCGGTGTAATCACCGTCGGGCAGATCCTCGCGATGGCCGCGCATGTGGAAGGCAAATCCTGCAGCGTGCTCGACATGAGTGGCCTCGCACAAAAAGGCGGGCCGGTCATGTCTCATGTGCGACTTGCAGCGCGCGATGATCAGATCCATTCCACCCGCGTTGGCACGGGGGGCGCTGATCTGGTGATCGGTTGTGACGTGATCGTTGCCGCGAGCAAGGATGCCGTGGCCCGAATGGGACAAGGGCGCACGCATGCAGTGATTAACGCGACGCTGGCGCCTACGGCGGCTTTCGTCAGAAATCCTGACTGGGAATACCCTGATACGTCCGCCGCTGACGCCATACGCAAGGCGTGCGGCGAGGAAGCGGTAGCGGCAATCGACGCTGGCAAGATGGCGACCGCGCTTATGGGGGATGCGATCGCAACCAATATGTTCATGCTGGGTTATGCCTGGCAGCGAGGCTGGGTGCCGTTATCCGAAGACGCACTGATGAAAGCCATCGAACTCAATGGCGTATCAGTCAGTTTCAACCAGCAGTCCTTTGCCTGGGGTCGCTTGGCGGCTATCGATAGTGAGGCGGTGCGAAGCGAGATCAAGGCCGCGTCGCCCGCACAAGTGATCGAGTTCAAGCGTGCGCCCACACTGGACGAAATCATCAGCAAGCGTGTGACCTTCCTGACGGCTTACCAGAACGCCGCCTATGCAAAGCAGTACCAAAGTCTGGTGGAGCAAGTTCGTGCGGCAGAGAGTAAACTGATCGGGCAGGGAGCACTGAAACTGACCGAGGCGGTCGCGAAGTATTACTTCAAGCTGATGGCGTATAAAGATGAGTACGAAGTGGCGCGCCTGCACAGCGACCCGGCTTTCCGTCAGCGCCTTGCTGCCATGTTCGAAGGCGACTACAAAATCAAATACCATCTCGCACCACCACTGCTCGCACCGAAAGATGCAAATGGTCATCTGATCAAACGCGAGTTTGGCAGTTGGGTTGGCTGGGTTTTCCCGCTGCTGGCAAAATTCCGCTTCTTGCGCGGCACCGTGCTCGATCCGTTTGGGCACACGGAAGAACGCAAAACCGAGCGCGCATTGATCGCTCAGTACCGGGAGCTGATCACTGGTTTGCTCACGACGCTGTCACCTGAGAATCTGTCCATCGCGGTGGGGCTGGCCAGCATTCCCGAAGACATTCGGGGTTACGGTCATGTGAAGGAGCGGCACCTCCGCAACGCCAAGCAGAAAGAATCAGAGCTGCTCTCCAAGCTGGCCCCAGTGATACAGGCTACTGGTGACACAGGCCGTCACGCGGCCTGAGCAACCCGTCCCAAAAACCGGCGAGCGGCGTCAGCCGCCGCGCGCATTGCGTACCAGCCCTCGCTGGGGATCGTAGCCTGCAGCCGCGATCAGATAGAACACGATGGTGGACAAGATCACCACGACCAGCGACAGCACGGCCAGTTCTCCATAGAGCGCATGGCGCATCGCTTCGACTGCATGCGTGAACGGATTGAACATCGCCACGCGATAGATCCATACTGCGCCGGCGTCAGCCATGCGCTGAATCGGATACAGGGCAGAGGACAAGAAAAACATCGGGAATATCACGAAATTCATCGTGCCTGCGAAATTTTCCAGCTGCCGGATGTACACCGACAGCACCAGTCCGAAGGCCGAAATCATCAGAGCGCCGAGCAGCAGAACCGGTAGCGACATCAGCACCTGCGAGGGCGACAGCCCGATGCCCCACAAGACGACGATTATCAGGTAGGCCAGCGCCTGCAGCAGGGACAGGAACGCGCCGCTGGCCAGCTTGCAGGCTAGTAGGTAATTTCGGGGTAGCGGTGCGGTCAGCAACAGCCGCATGACGCCCATCTCGCGGTCGTAGACCATCGCCAGAGACGACTGCATGCCGTTAAACAGGCACACCATCAGCGCCAGCCCCGGCACCATGTAGAGGCGGTAATCGAGATTAGGATCGAAAGGAACTACCTCCCCCAGATCCGGCATTTGCCGAAAGCCGGCAGCGAATACCACCATCCATAGCAGCGGTCGCACAAGTGATGAAGCCAGGCGGCCGGGTTGACGGACAAACTTGTGGATCTCGCGCCCGGTAATGGCCTCAAGCGCCAGCCAGCCATGCATCAGCTTCATGGGCGTGCCTCCTTGCGAGTCAGGTGCAGGAAAGCTTCCGTGAGGTTTTTGTGAGCCTCTCGCTTGACCAGTTCTTTCGGCGTGCCGATAAAGCGCACGCCGCCTTCTGCCATGACGATGATGCGATCCGCTGCTTCTGCCTCATCAACCAGATGCGTTGCCCACAGCACCCCCATCGCCTGCTCGCGGCACAGTGATTTGACGTCATTGAGGATCGCATTGCGTGATGCCGGATCGATCCCGACGGTGGCTTCATCCATGAGCAGCAGCTGCGGCTCGGAAAGGAGCGCGCGAGCCAGTTCGACCTTTCTGCGCGTGCCGCCCGAGAGCTGACGGCAAGGCTCCCCGGAGCGCTCTGTCAGATCGAAGCGCTGCAGCCAGTGCGCGATGCGCTGCTTCGCCACGCTGCGCGCAATGCCATGCAGATCAGTCTGAAAGCGCAGGTTGGCTTCAACGGTGAGATCCAGATCAAGCGCAGGTTGCTGAAATACGATGGCCAGCCGGGATAGCGCCGCAATCGGATCCTTCCCGATATCAAAGCCTGTCACGCTGGCAGTACCGGAGTCGGGCACAAACAAGCCGGACAGCATCTGGAACAGCGTGGATTTGCCTGCGCCGTTCGGGCCCAGTAGCGCAACGAATTCGCCAGCACCGACAGAAAAACTCACGCCATCGACGGCACGTCGCTCACCAAAGGACTTGCGTAGCTCGCTGATGATCAGCGGATCGGGGAAAAGAGAGGGCACGCGGTCTCCGGGATTTTTGTGACGGAAGATTGTAGCGGCTTTACAGGAATGTCGTGAACGTCGGGAGACCCCTCAGGGCGGGTCGTTCAGGTGAACGGTGGGCAGCGCTTCCCATGGACGATGGTGGCGCCAGTGAACAATCCACGTCTGCGGAATCGCCAGCGCAAATGCACCCATGTCAGTGACCAGTTCGCCCAAGGACGCACTTTGCACCGTCACACCGCGCGTTAGCACGGGGAATCTCCCCTCGATTTCTTGCTGCACCAGCGGCGCCAACAGCGATTCGTGATGTCGCCATACACTGCCACCGATAAAGATGGCTTCCGTGTCGAGAATTACGGTCAGGTTGTACAATGCGCGGCCAAACCAGCGCGCTGCTTCTTGCACGGCTGTTTGCGCAGCGACATCACCGTTCTGCGCTTCGCGAAAAATATCGATCAATGGTTTGCCAAGGTACTTGCCGAAATTACGCCCGCCAATCATAGCTTCGAGATCACCGCGATTACCACAACCACACAGCGCATCCGATGTATCGGATAAGAGCATATGACCTGCATGTCCTGCATTACCGGCCTTGCCACTGAGGATGCGGCCATCGACGCACAAACCAAATCCGATACCTGTACTCCAGGTGACATAGATTGAATTGGCGGGCGCTGTACCGAAAGCACGCTCGCCCTGCAGCGCGGCCACGCAGTCATTGGCAATATGCACTTGAGAAAAATGCTCGCGCAGCACAGATTCCAGCGGAAGGAAAGTCCAGCTGTTTGGAAGATCCTCGCCGTTTGGCAGGCCGCCGCACAGATTGGGAGGAATAATTCCCATGGCGCCATCGCGTATTTCGAATGGCCCACAGCTGCTCACCCCAATGGACAACACCATGGCAGGATCAATCTGTAACTGCCGGCAGCACGCTTCTATCAGGCGCAATCCCTGTTGTGCAATGGTGTCTGGTGCGCCACTTCTGAGTGTTGATTGCGTCATGCGTAGCAGTGGCCCGCTTGCATCGGCGATACACAAGGCCATCTTGGTACCACCGATGTCGAGCGCGGCAGCATAAGTTTGCGCTGGGTCCGGTCGCATGAGGATAAAGGCGGTTGTCAGGTCATCGGAGCGGCCCCACGTAATGGGGCGCTGTCGAGCTAATGGTTTCAGATTTTACGGAAAATGTCCGTGAAATGTAGCAGCAATCAGAACTTTGTTTTCAGGCCCTCTGCTGTTTGACCTTTTCAACAGGTTGCACGAGTAAATAGGCAAACGCTACCGGCGAAACGATATTTCGATATTTCGCCACACTATCCAGTGTACTGACGCAATCGATGGCGTAGTCTTGCCATGAGTTGATGTGATGTTCGGCGCTGAAAATTACCAGGGCCATGCTGCCTTGATAATCGCAGTTGACAGTCATCATGAAATCGTCTTGCATGCACTGCGGGCCACAGAAGCAGTGGCTTTATGACGAATGTAGTGGGTCGCTTGCATTTAAGTTGCAAGCGATCATTCAGTTATCCGTAATCTCTGGTAGAGCAGTCCTAGAACCTATCGCGTTAGGTCGCTGGCGGCGTTGCCAATACCCTGTCGTACGTCGGTACTGTCTGCGGCATTGTCCCCTTGCTATCATGCCAACGAGATAGGTTCCTAGGCCTTAGCAAATAAGTTCTACGTCATGATAATGCTGTTCTCCAGAACTGCGCGATCAGATGGAGCTGTCGCATGACCAGATCGGCATACAGCTTTTGGGTTTTTCGACTCAAATTCGCATCGTTTGTTTGCAAGATTCCACTGTCAACCGAATCAAATTCATTCTTCAAGGCCGTGCAGAACGCCTGAAGAAGCCTAACCCCGGCAGAACTATCGACAAAGCTATCGATGTCGCGCACTGCCGTATCAGGCCCTATCGCTGTCAGTGCCCCGTTGATGGGTACCGGGTCGGGAAGATCTTCAGGATTTCGCTCATTGAGTGGGGCTTCGAGTACGGGTTGCAGCAGGGGTCTGACTTCTTCGGACATGGTGGTCCATGCATTCGTCCAGGCAGCCGCTATTCGCCGGGCAATGGGGTGATATAGCCCTTTGTTGATCAGCTCGTTGACGATGCCAATAGCAGCCTGTGCAGAAAGAGAATACCTCAGGCAAGTAGGGTAAAGGTGTTCAATAACGGGGACCAGATGATTTTCTTCCCACGCATGGGCTTCTGTGGCAATCACTTCGACATCATCGCTGATAAAATTCATCACCCTTTTTTGAATCGGTAATAAAGAATCAGGAGTAGATGCATCCCTGAAGCTTTCCTCAATGGGATAAGTCAGCTTCCACGCAGCTAGCTCTGCCACGATCCCCACCTTGGCAGATTTCATCTGCATGGGGGTCATGGACTGTTCAAAACCGAGCTGGTCTTCCAGCTGTAGTAATTTGTCGTATTGCGAATAAACATGATCCTCAACCAAGACGCTAAAGGATACGAGCTCACCTTCTGACGAAAGCGTACTGTGGCACGTCGGATCATGGTCGATGATGGAAGGATTGCGTAGCAATTCTCCGAACAACTGTCCATAGGCGTTCTCACTGGCCTCGCTTAGCAAGTCTCTTCCATTGGGATGTAGCAAGGTGGCTTGAATCAGCGGAATAGCGATATCGATGTAATTATTTCTTGCGGCGATCATCAGCGCAGTATCGTCAAGGCCGGATCGTTTGGAAACATCACACTGGGGAATCAACAAGTTAATTAACGCTGTATCTTCGAGTTCGAGCGCCCTGAATAAATATCCATCCGGACCAGGAGAATCGCCAGCCGTCAGACTTGCCCCCCGCTGGATCAGATAACGTGCAGTGTCACTAGAACGAGGCATCATCGACTCGGATAAAGCCGTGGCACCCGAATGACTTACCTGATTGATATTCACCCCGGTTTCTGCAAGCCATTTCACGAGTTCAAATTTACCGAAAGCTGCGGCCCACATCAGGGCATTCCAGCCCATGTTGTCTACCCGGTTAACATCGCCTCCTTGTCCGGCGAGCCACTTCGCGAGGTCAAGATGACCCATTCTTGCGGCGAGCATCAGAGCATTCTGGCCAAGGTTGTCCGCCCAGTTAATATCGCCTCCTTGTCCGACAAGCCACTTCGCGAGGTCAAGATGACCGTTACTTGCGGCGTAGGTCAGGACATTGGTGCCTAAGCCATCTATCAGGTGAACATCGCATCCCAGTCCCGCAAGCCATTTCACCACTTCAAGATGACCGTTACTTGCGGCGCAGATAAGAGCATTGTGGCCCCAAAAGGTGGCCTGCTGAAGATTGCCTCCCTGTCCAGCAAGCCATTTCACCACTTCAAGATGACCGAAAGCTGCGGCACCGATCAGGGCGTTGTGGCCACAAAAGTTTGCCTGCTGAACATTGACTCCCTGCTCGGCAAGCCACTTTACGACTTCAAGATGACCGTTACTTGCGGCGCAGATCAGAGCGTGTTCGCCTTTGCTGCCTACCTGATAATGATCGTATCGATGCGCGTAAAGCCAATTCATGAATTCAATATTCGCGTGCTTCAAGGGATGCAGGACATTGTTTTCTTGAATGCTTAATTGCTGAATATCGCATCCCTGACCGGCTAGCCACTTCACGACTTCAAGATTGCCGAGTTTCGCGGCGCGGATCAGGAGATGAGCGTTGGCGCCGTCTGCCTGCTGAATATCGCACCCCTGCTCGGCAAGCCACTTCAGGACGCCAATCTGCCCCTCAATGACAGCTGTCTCGCACAATTGGGTGTATCCAGGGTTGTACATTTGAAGTCTGTCGGCTTGCTTGAACAGCCAATCAATCACAAGCAGATGACCATGAGCGACAGCGACTTTCCACACATCGGTTTCAAAAAAATCTGCTTTGTTTTCTATCTGAGCAAACAGCGCCTGCAATCTGTCGAGCCTGCCCTGAGCAACGGCTTCCTGCGCCTCGTTTAGTAGGGCTTCCGCAGACAAGATGATGACAGGCGCTTCTGGCTGCGGTGAACCGGTACGTCGTTGCTTGCAGATGGGTTCGGAATGTTCAAGCACCTCAGCCTCGTCGGTGTCAGGCCGAGTGCGCTTGAGTCCACGCCCAAGAGCGAGATCTGGTGAGCTGTCATGCGTCGCCCCGGAGATATCAGTCCCGGTGTCCACATCCATCAAGTTCTGTTCTGGGAGGAGATTCGTTCGCTGGGGGTGGGTGCGGTTGTGGAGTGGGGGGGGTGGCGGATGGATAGGGGT